>JBBRHC010000307.1:0-4481 GCA_038223295.1 Opitutales bacterium | reverse complement strand
GTATTTGGTGGAGACGGGCTGGTCATTGGCGGGGTTGGCGCCGACGAGCACGATGAGGTCGGTCTTGAACCAGTCCGCGTAGGTGCAAGTGGAGGCGCCGACGCCGATCATCTCCTTCATCGCGGAGGTGGAGGGCGCGTGGCAAAGGCGGGCGGCGTTGTCCACGTGCGGCGTGCCGAGGAAGCGGGCGGTTTTTTGCGCCACGTAATAGACCTCGTTGGTCACGCCGCGCGCGGTCACGAAAAAGGCCTGACGCTCCGGCGCGGTGGCGCGCAGGCGCGCGCCGAGGGTGCGGTTGGCCTCGTCCCATGACACGCGGGTGAAGCCTTTGTCCCCGTGTCGCCGCACCATGGGGTAGGCGAGGCGCCCGAGCTCGCGCAGCGCGGCGTTATCGAGTTTTTCCAGCGTCGAGACATCGGCGAGGAGGGCGGGGTCAAACTCCGACACCGTGTTCAGGCGCAGGAGGTTAAGGCGGGTAAGGCAGAGGTGCGGACCCTTGATCGTCCAGTCGTGCAGGCCCGCGACGCCGAGCGCGCAGCCATCGCAGACGCCCTTGGTGATCACGCGCCAGGCGTGTGGCAGGTTGTCACGATTCAGCCACACCACACGCAACATGTCGCGGATGTGTTTCGGCTTGGTGTGGCCGAGGCCGAAAGGCGACAAACGGGCGATGCGCTCGCCAAACGTTTTGCGCAGGCGGTATTTTTCGAGTCTCGGCGACGGCGGGGTGGAGGAGCGTCGTGGCGCATCCGCGGCTGCGATGGGGGCGAGGGCTGGCGAGGCGGCGGCGGGGCGATGCATGGGAGGGTGCGGTGACAAAAGCCCGATGGCTTCGAGGGTCAATACGCGCCATGCGGGCTTACGATTTCAGCCAGTATTTGCGGCCTTTTTGGCTGGGCGCGGGCAGCGACCAAGTCGGCTTGGCGGGGGCGTCTTTGGCGAGGTCGTCCTCCACGTAACGCGCGCCGGCGGGGGCGTCGCCGAGGTCGGGGACGTTCATCGTCTCGCCCTCTTTCAAGGCCGATTCGTGCGCGATGAGGCCAGGCAGGTTATAGCGGGCGGCGGCCCAGATGTGATTGGGGGGCAGGGCGCCGGTGGCGCAGGCGCGGACAAAGTCGTCGACCAGAAACTGGTGCGAGCCGTGGTGGCCGTTTTCCTGGCCAGCGAACTCGGCGGGCAGGCGCCAGGTGGGATGCACGGCGGCGACGCCCGAATAGAAATCCTCCTGCACACCCTGCGGAGCGAAGTTTTGCTTGGCGCGGTCGTGCTCGGTGACGGGGTCGCAGCGCAATAGGTCGGTGAGTGGGAAAACCTCCAACTCGTGGTTCACCCAGACCTCGCCCTCGGGCTGCTCCTCGAAGCACCCGGCGGTGCCGAAGAGGCTAAGGCGGACGGAGCGACCGCCGTAGTGGCCGACGCGGCGGAATTCGTTGAGCCGGGCCGCGCCGCCGTCACTGGTGCGGAAGAGCGCGGTCTCGTTGCTGAACTCGTTGTCCCACTTGTTGCCCCCTTTGCGGAAGATGCCGTCCTCGTGGCGGTCCACCTGGCCGAAGCAGGAGACGCGCGTCAGGCGCGCGCCGGTGACGCTCACGATCATGCTGGCGGTATGGGTCGGGTAGAGCATGGGGGGCACGCCGGCGGCGCGTTTCCACTCCGGGCCGCCGCTGTATTGGTAGGCCTCGTAAAAACCGTGGCCCATGTCGTGCATGTATTCGCCTTCGCCATACACGAAACGGCCGAAAAGCCCGCGCCGCCACAGGTCGCGGCAAAAAATGGTGGACGGGTAGTAGTAGCTCGTCTCGCCGAGCATGTAGATGAGCCCGGTGGCGCGCACGGTGGCCTCGAGCTCCACGATCTCCTCGACGGTCACGCCGACGGGGACGGCGGAGTAGACGTGTTTGCCGGCGCGCAAGGCGCGGATGGCGAAGGGCGCATGGGTATCGCGCTGGGTGAAGATGGCCACGGCGTCGCAATCGCTGGCCAACAGATCGTCGAAAGACGTGTAAACCTCGGTCACTCCCGCGTGCGCCGCCTCGGCGGCTAGGCGGTCGGGCAAACGCTCGGTGAGCGAGACACCGCTGACCAGCGGATGGGCCTGGAACAGAGGCGTGAACGAGCGGGCGAAAGAGCCGGCGCCGATGACGCCGATTTTGAAGGGTTTCATGATGGGAGAGGGCGAGCGGGGACGGGGACGGGGTTGAGAAAAACCTCGGTAAGAATAGCGGAGAAGCGGGCTGGCGTCTTCCGCGCCGAACGGGCAGTTCTTCCGGAATAATAAGCTATGGCGCGGGTAAACTATGAAGAGATCGGGCTGTCGGCGAACCGTCTGCCGGGCATCCAGCCCATGGCGGGCACGCACGCGCACCAGGAGGTGGAGCTGAATTTCGTCTTCGCCGGCGCGGTCACCTACCTGCATCGCGGAGAGCTGCGCCGGCTGCCCGCCGGGCGGTTGTCGGTCTTCTGGGGCGCGGTGCCGCACAGTCTGGTGGCGGTGGAGCCCGGCAGCGAGCTGGGCTGGATCACGGTTCCGCTGGCCTGGGTGCGCGGGTGGGAGCTGGACGCTCGTTTTCTGGCTCGCCTGATCGAGGGAGAGTGGGTGCTCGCCCCCGAGGGATTCGCCGCGCGTTTCCCGGTGGGCGGGTGGGTGGAGGAGTTGTCGGCGGGCGGAGCGGAGGAGCTGCGTGGCCTCCTGCACGAGCTGCAGGGGTGTCTCCAGTGGCTGGCGCGGCGCTCGGTCCGGGAGCGTGCGGAAGGCCTGGCGGTGGGTGGCGCGGGCGAGGGCTGGGGTCCGGTGGAGGTGATGGCGCGTGTGATGGCGGAGGGTTATTTGGAGCCGTTGACGGTGGCGCAGGTGGCTGCGGCGGCCCGACTGCACCCTAACTATGCGATGACGCTTTTTCACCGGCGCTGCGGCATCACGTTGCGCGATTACATCACCCAGCTCCGGGTGACGCATGCGCAGCGCCTGCTGCTCGACGGCGACGCCAAGGTGGCGGATGTGGCGATGGAGAGCGGATTCAACACACTGAGTGCGTTTTATGAAGCATTCGTGCGTGGGGTGGCGCTGACTCCACGTGCTTACCGCGCACGGCATCGGGCGGGGGCGGATATCCCGGCGCGGGTCCCGAGTGGCGTGAAAACGGAGGAATGATGTTCCCGGTCCGTAGGGAGAAACATTCAGGACGCGTGGATTGGCGGCCTTAGCGACCAAACGGCGTGTTCCTGGGTGAAAAGCGGATATATCCATGCGAATTAGTGCCTTGGATTGCCTTAGATAAGACGGGTTGTGTGACGGTTAAGTCACTCCGTCGATTAAACGTAGTAAACCGGGGGTTAATCCTGAGGAAGAAGGGCTGGTCTCTCAGGTTATGGACCGGATTTCACCCTATGGAAGCGGGAGGGCCTAAAATGCACTATGATTGCACGCCATGAACCCCCAACCCGGAGAGCCCGACTTACCCCACGGTCATATACTGGCGCACTTTTCTTCCCATACTCACCTATATGACTACCAAAACCAGAATCTACATTACCGATGATCATGCCTTGGTGCGACGCGGTCTGGCCGCTCTAATCGCCGCCGAGCCCGACATGGAATTATGCGGCGAATCCGAAGATTGCGCCACCGCCACCAGCCAAGTGGCCAAACTGCTGCCCGATGTCGTGATCGTGGACATCTCTCTGCGCGGCAACAGCGGCCTGGAGTTGATCAAAAACATCCGCGCCCTCGACAGCCGCATTCACATCATGGTGCTTTCGGCGCACGACGAGTCGGTCTATGCCCTCCGTGTGCTCAAAGCCGGGGCCAAGGCCTATGTGATGAAACAGGATATCGCGCACAAGGTCATCGATGGCATCCGCAACATCCGCCGCGGGCAGATGTTCGTCAGTGAGCGCGTGGCCAGCCAGATGTTAAACCGCCTGGTCAAGGGGCGCAGCGAGACCGACGATTCCCCGGTGGCCGGCCTGAGTGACCGCGAGCTGGAAGTGGTGACGCTGATCGGCACCGGCCTCACTACCCGTGAAATCGCCACCCGCCTGAATATGAGCATCAAGACCGTCGAGACGCACCGTGCTCACATCAAAACGAAGGTCCACCTGCAAACCGCCACCCAGCTTGTCCAGTTTTGCGTGCGCTGGGTCGAGGACTGCAAACGAGCCGGCGAGACTGAGTTCTCGACGCGTCCGGATGGCATTCCAGGCCGGGGCGAGCTCGCGGCGTCGCGGAGCGAGGCCTTGAACGCCCGTGCACAGCCCGTGCTGGTGTAGTGGTCACAAAACTACGTCGCTGATTCGGGAGGCGCCACTTCGCTCGCGAGGTGGCGCTTTTCCGTGCCTTGGTGGTCGGATGTGGCGTAAGCGTCCGGGCAACGACCCCGCGCAGAGGCAAGGCCTATGACCAACGGGTATGTCGTAATGGTGACTATGACGACATAGCCGATGGTCATCACCGATAACCAATACGAAGCGGGATCAGTGAG
>JBBRHC010000306.1:0-4510 GCA_038223295.1 Opitutales bacterium | reverse complement strand
GCGGCCCGCGCGGCGGATCTGTTTGCCTGAGCCGCGGCGGGCCGGCTCCGCCGGTGGCCGCAGACCGGCGGCGAAGCTTATGCGGCGGCCATGTAGGGCAGCTTGGCGGCCGTGGTCCGCACCGACGGGATGCCGTCGATGAGGTCGCCGATGGCGTCCCAACGGCCGTTCACGAGGCCGTCGCGCGCGGACTCGCGCTGGGTGATCGTGATCTTCTCGGCGCCGAAACGCACCTCGAGGGCGGCGACATCGACGACGATCTCGAGGGCGGGATTCGCCTCGATGGCGGCGGCGACTTTGGCGATGTCTTCGCGGGCGGCATTCACGCAGGGGATGCCGAGGGTGGTGCTGTTGCCGAAAAAGATCTCGGCGAAGTTTTCGGCGACGACGGCGCGGAACCCGGCCTTGTGGATGGCCTGCGGGGCGTGTTCGCGGGAGGAGCCGCAGCCGAAGTTGGCACCGGAGAGGAGGACGCTGGCGCCCTGATGCTCGGGTTTGTCGATGGGGTGGCCGGTGGGCACGCCCTCGGGGGTGTGGCGGACGTCGTAGAAGAGGAATTCGCCGAGACCGTCGAAGACCACGCACTTCATGAAGCGCGCGGGGATGATGCGATCGGTGTCGATGTCGTTGCCGGGGACGTAAACGCCGCGACCGGAGACAGAGGTGATTTTATCGAGAGCCATTTTTTAAAAGTTTAAAATGAAAGTGTAAGTTTAAGGTGGGAGAAGTCGGGCGGTTCCCGGGTCTGGAACTTAAACTTCAACTTCTCCTTTCAACGGTCTTCGCGGTCAGTTGACCGCGAAGACTTCGCGGGCATCCGCGACGTGGCCGGTGACGGCGGCGGCGGCGACCATGACGGGGCTCATCAGCACGGTGCGACCCGTGATGGAGCCTTGGCGGCCCTTGAAATTGCGGTTGGAGGACGAGGCGCAGAGCTCGTCGCCTATCAATTTATCGGGGTTCATGGCCAGGCACATCGAGCAGCCGGCGGCGCGCCACTCGAAGCCCGCCTCGGCGAGGATTTTGTCCAGCCCCAGCTTCTCGCACTGGAGCGCCACGATCTGCGACCCCGGCACCGCGATGGCGCGTACGCCCGGGGCGACCTTGCGGCCCTTGATGTATTTCGCGACTTCCTGGAAATCGGATAGCCGTCCGTTGGTGCAGGAACCGAGGAAAGCCACGTTTATCTTCGTGCCCTTGATCGGCTTGCCGGCGGGCAGCTTCATGTAGGCGAGTGCTTCGATGATGCCCGCGCGGTCGTCCTCGGAGGTGGCGGTCTCGGGGCTGGGAATGTTCTCGGTGATCGAGATGCCCTGGCCGGGATTGATGCCCCAGGTGACGGAAGGGGCGATGTCGGCGGCGTCGATTTTCACCACGTCGTCGTAGCGGCAACCCGCGTCCGAGGCGAAGGACTTCCAGCGGATAACGGCTTCGTCCCACGCCGTGCCGGTCGGCGAGTAGGGACGCCCTTTCAGGTAGGCGACCGTCGTGTCGTCGGGATTGACGTAACCCACCCGCGCGCCGCCCTCGATGGACATGTTACACACCGTCATGCGCTCCTCCATGGTGAAGCCGTCGAACAACGAGCCCGCATACTCATAGGCGAAACCGGTGCCGCCATTCACGCCGAGCGCGCGGATGATGTGGAGAATGACGTCCTTGGCGTAGACGCCGGCGGGCAGCTTTCCATTCACCTCGATCCGGCGGACCTTCAACATGCCGAGCGCCATGGTCTGGGTGGCGAGCACGTCGCGCACCTGGCTTGTGCCGATGCCAAACGCGATCGCGCCGAACGCGCCATGCGTGGAGGTGTGGGAATCGCCGCACGCGATGGTGGTGCCGGGCTGGGTGATGCCCTGCTCGGGACCGACGATGTGAACGATGCCCTGCTTGCCGGAGGCGCGGTCAAAAAAGGTGACGCCAAACTGGGCGCAGTTCTTGCGCAGCTCGTCCATCATGGCCTGGGCCAGCGGATCCTTGTAGGGCTCGACCAGCTCGTTGGTCGGCACGATGTGGTCCACCGTCGCGAAGGTGCGGTGCGGCATAAGCACTTGCAGCCCAAGATCGCGCAACATGCCGAAAGCCTGCGGCGAAGTGACTTCGTGGATGAGGTGCGTGCCGATGAGGAGCTGGGTCTGGCCATTGGCGAGGGTGCGCACGGCGTGGGCATCCCAGACTTTTTCGAAGAGCGATTTGGGTTGGGCGGACATGATCGGGTTTGGGTTCGGGCGAGGGACGGACGAAGTGGATCGGGGCGGTCGGATGAAAGGCGGGAACGGGATAAAAATTAACGATCACCCGAGCATAGCAGAAGATTGCGGGACGCGGAAATACTTGTTTCCTCCCCGGTGATGCCTCGGGAGTATCAATTTGGGTTCGAGTTGCGCCACCTCGTCTACTTTCGAGAGGTCGCGCGCACGCTGCATTTCCGGAAGGCGGCGGAGTCGCTGGCGGTTGCGCAGCCCGCCCTCAGCCGCCAGATCGCGCAGCTCGAGGCGGCGCTCGGCGCGGCGCTTTTCCTCCGTTCGCGGCGCAAGGTGGAGCTCACCGCCGCCGGCCGCGCACTGGCCGAGCGGGTGGAGCCGATGCTGCGGGGACTGGCGGCGATTTCCGGGGAATTGCGCGCCTTGACCGAAGGCGAAACCGGTCATGTGCGCGTCGGCTTCACCGGGCTGGCCATGGCCACCGTGCTGCCGGGCATCCTGCGCGAGTTCCACCGGCGCTTCCCACGCATTCGCCTGGAGTTAAACGAGTCGCCCACATCCGCGCAGGCCGGAGCGCTCGCGCGCGGCGAGATCGCCTGCGGTTTTTTCCATCCCGACGCGGCCACGCCCGGACTGCGCACCCGCGAACTGTTGCGCGAAAAAAACGGCGTTCTTTTGCCGTCCGACCACGTGCTCACCCAGCGCTCCGCCCTGCGCCTGAAAGCGCTGGCGGAGGTGCCGTGGGTCTTGTTTCCCCGCGCGCACAATCCCGGTTTCTATGATCGAGTGCTGGCCGCTTTTTCCCGCGCCGGCATCACCCCGCGCATCGCCGAGGAGGTGTGGCCGCGCGCCAACGCCGTCGGCCTGGTCCGCGCCGGTCTCGGCGCCACCTTCATGTGCCCCAGCGAGGCGCGCGCCCTGCCGGAAGGCGTCGCCTTCCGCACCCTCGAAGGCCCGGCCCCGGAGAGCCGCCTGGTCGTGGGCTGGCGCACCGCCGAGCCCGCCGCCAACCCCGCCCTCACCTCCTTCCTCGCCGTGGCCGCGCCGGACGACCCTGGCCAGTTAACGTAAGCGTGAGCGTCGCGAAAGCCGCGTCACTCCCGCGACAGATAGCGGGAAAAAATCATGCGCCCGCTGTTTCCCGAAGGCATCACGCTGATGATCTCCACCGACGCGCGACCGCCGATCGCGGCCTTGGCGTCGTTCACCACCACCATCGAGCCATCCGGTAGGTAAGCCACCGCCTGGCCCTCTTCCTTGCCCGGTTTCACCAGATCGACCTCGATCACCTCGCCCACGAGGTAGCTGGGCTGCAGAGCTCGCGCCAAGTCGCCGGGGTGCAAACAGACGACCCCGTGAAACCCCGCCAGCTTGGCCAGATTCTGGTCGGTCGTCATCAACTTGCCCTTCATCGCGGTGGCGAGGAACACCAGCTTGGCCTCGATCTCGCTCCGCTTCGCCTCGCTCTCGTGGATGCGTATATCCAAATGTTTGATACGCCGCAGGTCGCCGAGCACATCCAGGCCGCGCCGCCCGCGCGCCCGCCGCACCGCGTCGGGCGAATCGGCGATGGCCTGCAACTCCCGCAACACGAACTGCGGGATGATCAACGCGCCCGGCACGAATCCGCTCTCGCAGATGCGCGCCAGCCTCCCGTCGATCAGCGCGCTCGTATCCACCAGCACGAGGGGCACATCCACTTCGTGCGGCACGAAACGCACATAGGGGATGACCAGGTTGAACTCGTCCTTCCCGCGCAACGCGATGACGGTGCAGATGTAGGTCGCCGCCAAAAACAGCCCGAGCCGCACCAGGAAAACAATCTGAGGATCGCCACTCTCCAACAAGGGCGAGGAACTCACCAGATAGGCGATCAAGGTGCCGATGCCCAAACCAAAGCTGATCGCCGAAAGTCCCCGAAGGGAAAACCCCTTTAAAAACACGTCCGTCAGCACCAGCAACACCCCCAACGCGCCGCCAAAAACCGTCGCGATGGCCCGGTAGCCATCCCAATCCTGTATCGTCAAGCACACGAGGAACCCGGCCGCCGCGCAAACGAAGACAAATACGAGCCTGATGGGTAACAACGTGCGATCCACCCGGTAACTTAGATGTGAATACTTCCTAACCGCAAGGCTGAGGGTCGGGGTGCGGGCCGGTTCAGCTTTAACCCGAAATCCGAAGTGGGAGCCGATGAGATGGCACAAGATGCTGGATCAGATGGTCGTTCGTGAATCCCGAAGTGCACTGAATAGTGCATTGAGCGGGTGAACGGACGAGCAGATGAGCAGCAGATTGCGCCAGAT
>JBBRHC010000305.1:0-4519 GCA_038223295.1 Opitutales bacterium | reverse complement strand
GATGAGTTCCAGCAACTGGGAGACGGCGGGCGGCACCACGACGACGAGCAGCGCGCTCATTGCGATAAGGAAGCCGCCGAAGATCACCACGACGGCGAGCACGCGGCGGATTTTAAGTTTTTGCTCCAAGAGATGCACGAGGGGCAACAGCACGAGGGCCATGATGCCGGCGGTGAGCAGCGGCCAGAGCACGCCGGAGAAGGCCCCGAGCAGCATCACGCCGACGAAGCCCAGACCGATGAGCAAGGCGCCGGCGGCGATGAAGGCGAAGAGCGAGATTGTGAAGCCGGCGACGCGGCGTTGCGCGGGGGTGAGCAGGGGCGCCGGGGCGCCCTCGGGCGAGTCGTGGTCGGGAACGGGAGCGTCGGCCATGGCCGGGAGCAGAAGCCGGGGCGGGGGCGCGGAGCGAGGAAACTTTTGCGGCGAGAGTGTTTGCGCGCCCCGTCGGATGCGTAGGCTGTCGATCCGCATGCAGCCCGCCCCCGCCACGCACATCCATATCAAGGGAGCCCGAGAGCATAATCTCAAGAACCTCGAGGTGCGCCTGCCGCGGGGAAAACTGATCGTCATCACCGGCCCCTCGGGCTCGGGCAAATCATCCCTGGCCTTCGACACGCTCTACGCCGAGGGCTACCGGAAATACATGGAGTCGCTCTCCACCCAGGCGCGGCAGGTGCTGGAGCAACTCAAGCGGCCCGACGTCGATTTTATCCACGGGCTGTCCCCGGTGCTCGCGATCGAGCAACGCACGGGCAACGGCTCGCCCCGCTCGACCATCGCGACGGTCACGGAGATCGCCGACTACGCGCGCCTGCTCTGGGCCTTGCACGGGGAGCAACGCTGCCCGAAGGACGGCGGCCGCGTGGTGCAGCGCTCCCTGGATGACAACGTCAACCACGTGCTCGCGGCGTGCGCGGGCGAGCGCGTCATGCTGCTCGCGCCCGCGCTGAGCGCCCGCCCGAGCGTGTTGCGCGAGGAGCTGCCGCGTCTGCGCCAGCGCGGGTTTCAACGCGTGCGGCTCGATGGCGAGATCAAGAATCTCGACGACCCGCATCTCGTGCCCAACGGCCAGGGCGCGCGCGAGCTCGCGGTGGACGTGGTGGTGGACCGGCTCGTGGCGGTGGCCGAGCAACGTTCGCGGCTGGCGGACTCGCTCGAGCTGGCGTTTCGCGAAGGCAAGGACCGCGTGGTCGTGCTCGCGCAAAAAGCCGGCGCCGCCGCCGGGTCGGCCGCCGCGGCCGAGTGGCGCGAGGTGAACCTGTCGCAATCGCTCGCGTGTGAGGTGTGCGGCGATGTTTTCGAGAAACTCACGCCGAGGCATTTTTCGTTCAACCACCGCGAGGGCGCGTGCGCCGACTGCGACGGGCTGGGACGCAAGCTGCGCTTCGTGCCGGAGCTGATCGTGCCCGACCCCGCGAAGTCGGTGCGCGGCGGCGCGCTGAAGCCGTGGCGCATCGGCGGGAAGAACCTCATCATCAAACACAACGCGGTGCTGAAGCAACTCGCCGCGCAGTTGCCCTACGATCCCGAGACGCCGTGGGCCGAGCTGCCCGAGGCGACGCGCCACGCGATCCTTCACGGCACGGGCGGGCGGCAGTTTGCGTTTAAACTGAAACGCATGCGCGAGGCGCGCGCGACGCCCTACGCTGGCGTGATCGCCGACCTGGAGGAGAGTTTTCGCGAGACGGAGAGCGACGGGTTTCGCGCGCGGCTGACCACCTTCATGGTCAGCGGCGGGTGCCCGACGTGCAAAGGCGGGCGGCTGAATCCGCGCAGCGCGGCGGTGAAGGTGCGTGGTGGCACGGGCGTCTCGCCCGCGGGATCGGAGACGGGACACGGACGGGACGCCCACGCCATGGCGGATTCGGAACACGGGCGGGACGCCCGTGCCACTTTTTCGATCACGGATTTTTTCGCGCTCGATGTGGCGGCGGCGCACGCGTTGGCCGCGGATTTGCTCGCGGCCACGGCGGGCAACGAGGCGGTGCGCGAGATCGTCACGGGTATCGAGCAGCGGCTGCGTTTCCTGCTGGAGACGGGCCTCGGCTACCTGACCCTGAATCGCGATTACGATACGTTGTCGGGCGGCGAATCGCAGCGGGTGCGTCTGGCCACGCAGCTCGGCATGGGGCTGATGGGCGTCATCTATGTGCTCGACGAGCCCAGCATCGGCCTGCACCCGGCGGACAATGAAAAGCTGCTCGCGACCCTGCGCGAGCTGCGCGATCGCGGCAACACGGTGGTCGTGGTGGAGCACGACGAGGACACCATGCGCATGGCGGACGAGATCCTGGAGCTCGGGCCCGAGGCGGGCAGCGAGGGCGGGCGCATCCTTTTCCAGGGCACGCCCGCGCAACTCATCGCCGCGCCCGCCCGCCAGTCGCGCACCGGGCCCTACCTGGCGCGCAAACACCGCGTGACGCGCGACGCGAAGCCATTGTCCGGCGACGGCCTGTTTCTGACCGTGCGCGAGGCGCGCGAGAACAACCTGAAGGGCGTGGACGCGCGTTTCCCGGTCGGGCTGCTCACGGTGGTCACGGGGGTGTCGGGTTCGGGGAAAAGCACGCTGGTCAACGATGTGCTGGCGGCGGCGGCCGCGCGCAAGCTGAACGGCGCCAAGTCCATCCCCGGCAAGCACCGCCATATCGAAAATTTGGATACATTTGAGAAACTCGTCCAGGTGGACCAGTCGCCGATCGGGCGCTCGCCGCGTTCGAATCCCGCGACCTACGTCGGTCTGCTCGACCACCTGCGCGAGCTCTTCGCCATGGCGCCGCTGGCCAAGGTGCGCGGCTACACCGCGAGCCGGTTTTCCTTCAACGTGCGCGGCGGGCGCTGCGAACGGTGCACGGGCGATGGCGTGATCAAGCTCGACATGCAATTCATGGCCGACGCCTACGCGCCGTGCCCGAGCTGCGCGGGACGGCGATTTAACCGCGAGACGCTGGAGATTCTCTTCCACGGCCAGTCCATCGCCGACGTGCTCAACATGACGGTGCGCGACGCGATCGGGTTGTTCAAAAACATCCCCAAAATCATGGACAAGCTGGAGACGCTGTCGGCGGTGGGCCTGGGTTACCTGCGGCTAGGCCAGAGCGCGACGACGCTCTCGGGCGGCGAGGCGCAGCGGCTAAAACTCTCGCTCGAGCTGAGCAAACGCCAGCAGGGCAACACGCTCTACGTCCTCGACGAGCCGACGACGGGTCTGCACTGGGTGGACATCCAGCACCTGATGGACCTGCTTTTCAAACTGCGCGACGCGGGCAACACCCTGATCGTGATCGAGCACAACCTGGACGTCATCCATCTGGCCGACTGGTTGATCGATCTCGGTCCCGGCGGTGGGGGCGCGGGGGGTGAGATTGTTTACGCGGGTGTGCGCGCCGGGATCGAAAAGGACGCGGCGACGGTGAGCGGACGGTCGCTCACGGGGCGGGCGCTGGTGAAGCGGATGGCGGCCGGCTTTTAGGTTTACCGATACCAGAAAAGATACGCGCCGAGGATGCCGGTGACGCCGAGGAGGGAAACGGCGATGGCGAGGAGGATGCAGCCGCGTTTGGTGGAAACGGGATCGAAGCGGTCGGAGGTGGAGTGTTCGGCGATGATCTCGTCGGCGCGGGCGTTGGCCTGGGCGATCACCTCGGGCGGGGCGGAGGGGGGAAAGGCGGTGGGGTCTTCATGCGCCGCGAAGGCCGGGGCGGGGGCGGGCACGCGGACGGGCGGAGACGGGGTGGCGAGGGGCGGGGGGGCGCCGTCGGAGTTGGCGGCGGCGATTTCGGTGTCGAGCCAAGCAAGGTGCTGCGAGACGAGCGCGCGCTGGCGCAAAAGGGCATCGAGGCGTTCGGAAGGCATTGCGGAGTGCATGGCCGCAAAAAGACCGGAGCGAGGCAAGCGGAGTCAGCGAGTACGGCCGCCGACGGTTGAAAACGGTAGTGATGTCAGAAGGAGGAAGCGGCCGCCGGGGGCGTCGGATTTGGGTTCGCAAAGCGCTGATTGCCATTTGTGGCGGTCCCGGCGGTCCCGCCCCACCTTGCAAACCTGACGACTAACATTATCGCGTATTACAATAAAACGCCCCGCCCGGAAAGAGGCGGAGCGCAACGCAGGACGATTATACGGAGAAGCTGTTCATTCAACCGGCGCCTCAAACGTGCCGTTGAGTTTGCCGGAGTAGGTGTTGGATCCTTTCTTCGCCCTGCCATTGTTATCAAAATAGGTGTAGGTTTCTTTACCTGAAATGGTTCCCGCGACTTTCCCGAAGATGACCCCACTTGTCGCGTCGTAGTCGCTGATATCGAAGGTGAGGATGAATTTTTCAGATGAGGTGTCGCTACCATCTATGTAGGAATAGGAACAGGTGAGCGTGGCTTTCTTTGCATTCAATCGCTTGTATACATAATTATATTCGTCGAAAGATTCGTCGGTATCCAACTCCAAGCGTTTGCCGTCGACTATGTATATATTATAACCAATCGTTAGGCTTTCAGAGTAGCTGCCGTCCTCCGTGTCTTTTCCTTTG
>JBBRHC010000304.1:0-4519 GCA_038223295.1 Opitutales bacterium | reverse complement strand
GACGTGGGGCAGCGTGCGGAACTCACTGTCCTTCGCGAGCGGCTCCTCCTCGTAAACATCGAGGCCGGCGGCGGCGACGTGGCCGCTCTTGAGGGCGGCGAGCAGGGCGGTCTCCTTGATAATGCCGCCGCGGGCGCAGTTAAAAAGTCGCACGCCCTTTTTGCACTTCGCGAGGGCGGCCTCGTCGATCATGTGCGTGGTCTCGGTGGTCAGCGGCATGTGGACCGTGATGTAGTCGGCCTGCGGGAGCAGCTCATCGAGCGTCACGGCCTCCACGCCCATCGCGCGGGCGCGGCTGGGCGCGAGGTAGGGATCGTAGGCGACGACCTTCATGCCAAACGCGATCGCGCGCTTGGCGACTTCGCCGCCGATGCGGCCCATGCCGACGATGCCCAGGGTCTTCTTGAAAAGCTCGACGCCGCCGAGGGTCTTGCGGTCCCACTGGCCGGAGCGCATCGAGGCGGCCGCGAGCGCGACGGGGCGGGCGCCCAGGAGGATGTGGGTGAAGGTCAGTTCGGCGGTGGCGATGGTGTTGCCCGCCGGGGTGTTCATGACCACGACGCCGTGCTCGGTGGCGGCCTCGACATCGACGTTGTCCACGCCCACGCCGGCGCGGCCAACGACCTTCAGGTGCGGCGCGGCGACGAATACCTCGCGGGTGATCTTCGTCTCCGAGCGGACGGCTATCGCATGCACATCTTTAACGAGATCAAGCACCTGCGCCGGGGTGGAGCCGTAGGCCTCGACGACTTCAAAGCCTGCCTGCTGACGCAGGAAAGCGACGCCTTTGGGTGAGATCTTATCGGCGACAAGTATTTTCATAGGGAGAAAAGGATTCTACCTAATGCCCCGCGCGTCCGACGCGGCAAGGAAAAGCTCGGCGACTCCCCGCGCGCCTCTACCGTGCCTCGCCATGACCCGCATCGCGCAGCAGTTTACCTTCCTCACCGAGGCCCTGAAACTCTCCGAAATCCTCCGGCAAACCCTCCTGCCCGTCAGCCGTCGCCGCGAAAACGACGCCGAGCATTCCTGGCACCTTTGCCTCATGGTCCTCGTGCTCGCCGAGCACGCCAACACCCCGGTCGATCCGCTGCGCGTGCTGCGCATGCTGCTCATCCACGATCTCGTCGAAATCGACGCGGGCGACACCTATGCCTACGACACGGCGCGCATGGTCGGGCAACACGAACGCGAGGCGCTCGCCGCCGACCGCATCTTCGGCCTCCTTCCCGCCGACCAGGGCCGCGAGCTGCGCGCCGGGTGGGACGAATTCGAGGCGCGCCAGACCCCCGAGGCCCGCTTCGCCGCCGCCATGGACCGCCTGCAACCCGTGTTGCTCAACATCCTCACCGACGGCGAAAAATGGCGCGAACACGGCGTCACCCGCGCCAATGTCGTCGCCCGCAACGGCCACGCCGCCGAGGGCGCCGCCGCCGTCTGGGAGCACGCGCTGGGGCTGCTCGACGAAGCCGTCGCGCGCGGCGTTCTCCCGGCGGGCTGAGCGACCGCCGGCGCTTATTTCCAGTCGTAACGCACGCGGTAGGTGATCACCTTTTCCTCATCGGGCTGGAGCGTGACGACGAACTCCACGTTGCGGTCGTCGGTCTTGGTGAACGCGTCCGACTGCTGCACGATTTGCCAGTTCAACCAGCGGTAGAGCCGCTCCGCGACGCGCACCTCGACCGGGATTTTCTTTCGGTTGCGAAGCTTGATCTCGAAGGCCTCCTCGAGCTGATCGGCGCGGTTGCCGAGCTCGTAGTCGGTGCGCTTGCGCTCGCCCACCACGTCGAAGGCGTCGCCGGTGTAGATGCGCACCGTCTCGCCCTCGGCGGTGTGGTCGATGGTGTTTTCGCCAGTGAACTCGATGCCGCGGTCGGCGTCGTCCTGGCGGTAGAAACGCGTTCGGCCTTTGGGCAGCGGCAGGCCGAGACCGTTTTCCTTGGAGTTTTTGAACTCGCGGTAAACCCAGACCTTCGGGTTTGAACGCGTGCCGTAGTCGCGGTCGTTGCGGATGTTTTCGTCGTTCCAGCCCTGGTAACGGTTTCCGTAGATGGCGGCGCCGTTGTAGATGTAGAGCGTCTTGGCCTCCACGCCGGTGGCGCGCAGGAACTCGACCTGCTTGGTCTCGCGATTCCGCAGCGTCACCGGACGGGGCAGCGAGTAGAGGTGAAACTCGTCAAAGGCCTTTTCAGTCACGGGCGCCATACCACCGAACGAGGCCGGTGCGGCCATCGCCATCATCCTATCCTGCCCCCTGAAATTCTGCGGCTCGATCTTGCTTACGTCGCCCGCCATCAGCTTCACCTTCGCGCCATCGAAGGTCTTGCCCGACTGGTTGTTGATCGTCACCCAGCCGACGATGTCGATCATGTCACCCGTCTCCGGCGACACTAGGTTGTAGGCCGATTCCCACGACAAGCCGCCCGTGATGTAACCTAGCTCCGCCGTCACCTTGGCCGCCTGATCCGAGGCCAGTTGCCAGCTCAGGGTCGGTCGCAGCACGGCGTCGTCCGCAAGCGCGGGAAACACCGGCTCGCCCGGCAACGAGAAACGCAGCTTTCCCTCCACCTCGATGATGGGCGTGTTGGCCACCATCTGGCCGTTGCGGTCATTGCCGGCCAGGAAGGCGGGATAACCCGAGCGGATAACTTTGCCGCGCACCACGTGTTCTTTCTTCGCCTCGTCGCGGACGAGAAAGTCCAGCTCCCGGCCCTCGAAGAGCGCCAACATCAAGCCCTGCGAAGCGGTCTCGGCGCGGTAGCTTTGCTCCAGGATGCGCAACGCCACCTTGCCCGACGGATCGCGCAGCACCACCGAGTCCGGCTCCACCTGTAACGTGGCGCGGTCGAAGGTCACGGCGTTCACGCCCATGGTGAGATCGAGCGGCACCGTCTCGCGCACGACGGCGAAGTTTTGGTTATAGACGGTCAGCGCGGGCTGGGCCGACAGGGAGGACAGACACAAAAGCGGCAAAGCCGCGAGCAGGGAGACGAGGGTGATGGGTTTCATGGCGGGTGCGGGCAAACAGACGCCATCGCGCCCCGCTTGTTTAGCCTTAAACCCGAAATCCGAAGTGGATCGCCGCGATCTGGCGAAATCTGCTGGTCATCTGCTCGTTTGTTCACCCGCTCAATGCACTATTCAGTGCACCTCGGGATTCACGAACGACCATCTGATCCAACTTCTTGCGCCATCTCATCGGCTCCTACTCCGGATTTCGGGTTAAATTGTCAGGTGTTTGTCAGCGCCCGCCGATCCGCGCACGTGGACTTTACCTCTGCCCGCCCCGCCTCCCTTTGCATCCGGTCACACTCGCGGCGCTTCCGTTCTCACGGCGTGCTGGCTGGCTCGGATTTCAGGCTGCGGCTGAGCAAGGTCTGCCCGCCCGCCAGATGCGGTTCGTTGGCGTAGTATTCATCGCCGCGTTGCAGGAGGGCCAGCCCGTACCACACCCAGGTTTCCTGCTGCGGTCTCGCGCCGGGCGCGGCGCCGCCCGGGATCGTGTCCTTGCGCACCAGCATGCCGGCGGAGTCGTGGGCGTAGTGGGCCACGCGGCCCTCCGGCCGTTCCACGCTCATCACCTTGTCCAAATAGCCATAGCTGAAACTCCGCTCCGTGCGACCATCGATCTGCTCCCGGATCATGCGTCCGGCCGCGTCGTGGGCGAAACGCGTCTCCGCACCCGCCCGATCAAAGGCATTGCGCTCGACTTGCGCACCGTTGGTTCGTACCTCCAGCCGCCCCGAACTTCCAGGTCAACACCTGGCCGAGGGCTTTTTTCCTGCCGCACGTCAGCGTGGTCGGCAAACCGTCTTTGTGCAACCACACCCAGCCCTCCCGGTCGCTGATTTGATAAAGGTTGGGCGCCTGCTCCGCGCAGATCCAGCCCTCGGGCGGGACGGCGTCAAGCGGCTAGCGCACAGTTTTTTTGTATGGCGGCCTGAAAGACTTCGGCCGGAGATTGACCATCGAGAACGATGCGTGGACGGTTGCGTACCATGAGTACTTTACTAACCAAGGTGTTTCGCCCGCTGGTTCGCAGCGTTAAGCTGATTCGTTGGTTTCGCGCCCATTGGTTCTCGCAGACCCCCTCTATGCGATCTGCTTGACCAATTGCGGAGGTCATACGCCGCACTATAGACTCTATATATGGACACCGTTGTTTACCTCATGCTCGAAGTCGCCTTGCCCACCACCGATGGCCGCGAGTTGCTCATAGTAATAGATATTCCGATTTGTTGAAGAAAGCCCCGTCCGCTGGATGGTTCGGATACCACACGGGTCACGCCCAATTTGAGCCAAGCCGCATCAGATAGCTCTGGGCAAACTCTGGCGAACGGAGAGCTTTCGGCTAGGCCGGAAATGGGTGCGAAAAAAGTATCGGTGATGGAAGCGCTTGATAGTAAATGCATGGAAGCCCGAAAAAAATTTCACAAAGCTGTATGCAAGATAAATAAACCACTATTTTCAGCCCGCCCCGAAGCCGATCCGGGGCGCGGCGAGGGCGGGACAAGTAGGG
>JBBRHC010000303.1:0-4592 GCA_038223295.1 Opitutales bacterium | reverse complement strand
AGCGTCGGCTTGCCGCGGCCGATCCCGCCGCGCGCCTGCGCGATGACCGGGGGGCCACTCTGGGCGGCGGCGCGGGCCGCGCCACGCCGGTGCAGGCCGAGTTGAAGGCGCGGGCTCGAGCGCAAGATGATTTTGCGGCTTGGTGCGTACCCTTCCTGGAAAACAATCCCGCCAAAACCCTGCTGGCTAAGGTGGAGACCGCCTTGGCCGCCGGCGCCTTCCCCGAGGCGGCGCAGACCGAGGTCGAGTTCCGGGCCAGCCTTGATCGGGCGGAGCAGGAACTGGCTGGCCAAAAGACGCGTTTGCTCGCCCTGAGCCGCCCCGTGGCACTCGTCTCCGAACCGGCGGGTCTGCGCTACACGCTGAACGATGCGTATGGCCGCACCGCGCAGGGCACCACGCCCGCCACGGTGGAGGCTCCCTGGGGCAAAACCCTAATAAGCATCGCCACGCCCGGACCCGAGTGGGCGGATTTTCAACGCGAGCTGCAAGTGGACCGCGATGCCAAGGGCGGGGACGGATTCAAGGCGGTGTTTGCCAAGACCGCCGTGCGCCTCGCGTCCACCCCGAGCGGCCTAGCCTACGAGTTGATCCGCGCCAACGGGTCCACGTTGCGCGGCATCACCCCGGCCGACTTGGAAGACGTGCCCACCGGCTTCGCCACGTTGAGGATTACGCGCCCGGCGTGGCCGGTCAGCGAGCAGCTCGTGGAGATCGACCCGTTGCGCGCAAACTCCTACGCGGTGGAGTTCGCGACCGGCGGCCTGACCCTGCGCTCCGAACCGGCCGGAGCCGCGGTTTACGCGGGCGAAGACGTGCTCGGCTACACACCCATGACGGTGACCGATCTGGTGCCGGGCGAGTACATCTATATCGTTAGACTAAAGGGCTTTGAAGCAAACCGGGTTACCGCCCAGGTGAGAGGCAAGGAGACGGCGACCGCCGAGGTGGTGTTGAAACGCGACGTGCCGCTGGAGCAGGGTATACCGTATCGGGTGCCGGAGCTGGGGCTGGAACTGATGCCTATCGCCGCCGGCACATTTACGATGGGTAGCCCGGCCTCGGACCCGGAGCACAACAGCGATGAAACCCAGCATACGGTGACGATCCGGGAAGCCTTCTGGCTGGGCAAATTTGAGGTGACCCGCGCGGAGTGGCGCGCGGTGATGGACGGCGCCCCGGCCGATCCCGAGACGGATCGCCTGCCGGTGACGCAAGTCTCGTGGGAGGAGGCAATGGAGTTTTGCCGAAAACTCACCGCGCGTGAGCGGGCGGCGGAACGTCTGCCGGCGGGTTTGGAGTACACATTGCCGACCGAGGCGCAGTGGGAGTATGCCTGCCGGGCGGGGACTACCGGGCCTTATGGAGCGGCGGTCGGCCTGGATGAGCTCGGTTGGTATCGGCTAAACAGCGGCGGCAGGCCCCGTGATGTCGGGCAGAAACAGGCCAATGCGTGGGGCTTGCACGACATGCACGGCAATGTGTGGGAGTGGTGCGCGGACTGGTTCGCCTATTATCCCGAGGGCAAGGTTACCGATCCCGTGGGTCCGCCGGTCGGCGTGGGCCGGGTAAACCGAGGCGGCGGCTGGGGTAGCGAGGCCTCGAGTTGTCGCGCCGCGTGCCGCCTGAATTACTCGCCGAAGGACCGCACCACCAACCTCGGCTTCCGCCTCGCGCTCAGCCGCGCGGCGCGCTGAGTCCGGCGGATGTGGACGGGAGGGATCGGGCGGGGGCTGGGCGTGGCCCCAGGCGGTGGGGGTGGCGGAGAGGTCGAGGCGCAGGGAAGGCGGTGTGGCCGGCGATCCAGGCGTCGGGCACCCAGCCGGTTTTTTCGCCGACATCGAGGAGGCAGTTGAGCAGAGCGGCGCCGAGTTTGAGGTCGATCAGGCTAATGAGGGAGTGGGCGTTTCGCACCGAGTCCCAGAGGCAATAAAAGTCGCTGAAGTGGCGCACGCCCGAGTGTCAGGAGGGGAATTTGTCGTCCACGCCAAGATCGGTCGGCAGGCAGTAGAACCGGGTGAACAAGGTCGCGAACAGCGTGCGTTGGGCGGGGGTGCCGCCCTCGATGCGGATGCGGTCGGGCAGGGCGGCCCAGGCGGCCTCGGCGTCGGCGCGCGGCGGCGGCGAAGGATTTGCACGCGGCGGCGCCGAAGTGGCCGACCTCGCGGGCGACGCTGGCGCGTGCCTTGGCGATGCTCACGTAGGAGAGGCCGACGCGCAGGTTGGGTTCGCCGCCCTCGGCGAAGCTGGCGACGGCGGCGAGATGCGGGCTCGCGCCGGCGCCGGAACCGGTCAGCCAGGAACCGGCCTGGCCGAGTCGGCACCGGGCGGCGGGGCGGTCGAACTCGGCGTAGAAAACGGAGTAGGGCGATCATGTTGAGGCCGGGATAAAAGGGGTGCCCGCCACGGCACGCGACACCGAGGCGAAGTTCAAGGCGCGGCGTCGGTCCGGAAGGGCGCGGCGGGCAGCCCGGCGGAGTTGGCGAGGGTGGCGGTGGGGGCGTTTTCCCAGGCGTAGCGCACCGCGACGGGCGCGGGGACCGCGGCGCTGGTGAGCACCACGGTATCGCCCGCGAGGCGAGCGTCGGCGGGGTGGAAAACGTTGTTCGCGCCCGCGAGCGCGAAACCGCTCAGGGTGTCGCCTTTGATGGCGAGGCCGTCGGCGAGTCCGGTGAACGCCACGGTGACGGCGGGGCCGCTGAAGGAAGCGCCGGCGAAGCGCGGACCCGAGGCGATGACGGGTTGGTTATAGGTATCGCGGAGGGCGAGCAGGGCGAGGCGGAGGCCGACATCCCGCTTGTTGATCGGATGGATATCGCGGGCATCGCCCACGTCGATGGCGATGACCTGGCCGGTGCCGGGCAGCGCGAGCGCGAGCGATTGGGCCTCGCGCAACGCGGCCCAGTCTTCACCGGGGCCGCCGCGGTAGTTGGGCAGTTGCACCCAGTAAAAAGGCAGGGCGGGCGCGGCAAATAAAGTGCGCCAATCGGCGATGAGGGCGGGAAAGAGTTTCCGGTATTGGTCGGAACGGGCGGCGTTGCTTTCGCCCTGATACCAGAGCACGCCGGCGAGGGCGGCGGGCGCGAGCGGATGGATCATGCCGTGGTAGATGGCCGAGGGCTTGGTCTCGTGGGGCGAGCCGTCGGGCTTGGCGGGGGCGCGGCGCCAGGGCTTGCGGTAGGTCTTGCCGGCGGCCTTGGCCTCGGCCGCCTTTAAGGCGGCCTCGGCCTCGGCGGCCTCGTATTTGGCCTGGGCGACGGGATAGTCGTCGAGACGTTTTTGCCAAAGCTGCGCGACGAAGGCGAAGGAGGGGTCGGCCATGCTGGCGGGGCTCATCCAGGCCTCGATCTCGGTGCCGCCCCAACTGCTGTGAATGATGCCGACGGGCACGCCCAGGCGGGCGTGAAGTTCGCGGGCGAAGTAGAAGCCGACGCCGGTGAACGAACCCGCCGTGGCGGGAGAGGCGGCGACCCATTTGCCGGGCGCGGCGGACTTGGGCGCGTTCGAGAGATTGTTGCGCACCTGATACTGGCGCACGAGGGGCAGATCGGTGGCGGCGATCACGGCCTCGGCGTCGGTGGTCTTGTTGAGTTTCCACTCCATGTTGGACTGGCCGGAGCAGAGCCAGACCTCGCCGACGAGCACATCGTCGAGCACGAGGGTGTTGTTGCCTTGGAGAGTCATGCGGGCCGGGGTGGCGCTGACCGCGAGCGGGGCGAGGGTGACGTGCCACGCGCCGTCGGGGCCGGTGGTGGTGGCGACGGTCTGGCCGGCGAAAGTCACGGAGACTTTTTCCCCGGCGTCGGCCCGGCCCCAGACCGGCACGGGTTTGCCGGCTTGCAGGACCGCGTGGTCTTGGAAAAGAGACGCGGGCACGAGGTCGGCGCGACTCGCGGGCGCAAAGGCCAGAGCTGCCCAGCCCACGAGGACGTAAAGGAGAAGGAGCGGACGTTCACGGGGCGAGGTGGACATGGGGAAAACGAGGGGACGGCGTTGGAGCGACTACCCGGAAAACGAGTCGGTTTCACGCGGAAGGTCGAGCCTGAGTCGCAACGATGCGATTATTGGGTGTCGCGGTGGAGCAGATCGCACTCGACGCGCGGCACAGACGGCGGTCTCGGCGGTCCCGCCCTACCGCAAACCTTTTTTGTTAAAGCGAAGCGTAGCTCTATCTTTCGCAGAAATTGGCCGCAAACAGCCACAAAAGGCACGGAAAGCACAAAAGCTTGGGTTCGCTTTGAGCCTTCTGTGCCTTTTGTGACTGTTTTTTCCGGTCGTTTTCGCCCTGTTTTCCCGATTAACGAGGTAGGTTTAAGGCGAAACGCCGAGCATGATCGGCACTAGGATTTGGGCGCGAGCTGGCGGCCGAGGAGATCGGCGAGGGCCTCTTCTTCGCGCAGGGCGTCGGTGCGGTCGAAGGCGGCGAGGCTGGCGCGGGCGGCCTCGGCTTCGCCGGCTTGGGCGAGGAGGGCGGCGCGGAGCAAGGGCATGGGCACGAGCGTGACTTCGCTTTCCGCGGGCAACTTGCCGAGCAGGGGCAAGGCCTCGGCGGCGCGGCGCTGTTTCCAGAGCGAGAAGGCGTAGACGAGGCG
>JBBRHC010000302.1:0-4629 GCA_038223295.1 Opitutales bacterium | reverse complement strand
ATTAAATGTAAATGATGCGGGGTGATATCCTGGGTTTTATTGATCATGGGGTTATCAACGGGGACCGGCTCGGTGTCGTGGGCTCTGGGGGGGTTCGGGGGCGGGGTGGCTATATTTGGTGTTTGTATTACAAATATAATCACGGTGGACGGCCGCGGGGGCGGTGGATCGTAGGAGCGGGATTTGGCGAATCGATTGATGGGACGCGGTCTGCGGGCGAGGTCCGGCTTTGCCCGAGGAGGGGTGTTTTTCTCCGTGCGCTTGGGCTACGCGGGGGTTTTAACCGCTTCCGCATGAATATCGTTGTTGTTGGCGCGGGAGCTTGGGGCACGGCCTTTGCCCTGCATTTGTCGCGGTCGGGCCATACCGTGACGCTGGCGCCCCGACGTTTCGAGCAGGCGCTGGCGCTTGCCTCGAGCCGCGAGAACACGGACTACCTGCCGGGCTTCCGGTTGCCGCAATCGGTGCAGATCGGGCACGAACTCACGCCGGTGTTGATGGAGGCGGAGTTGGTGCTGCTGGCGTGTCCTTCGCAGGCGTTGCGCGAGACGGCGGCTCGGGTGCGGGCGGGGCTGGGCTTGGCGACGCACTTGAAGCTGGTGGTGTCGCTGGCGAAGGGGCTGGAGCTGGGTACGCATCTGCGGCCGACCGAGGTGCTGGCGGAGATGCTGCCCGGGCTGGCGGTGGGTTCGCTGAGCGGGCCGACCAATGCGGCGGAGGTGGCGGCGGGCAAGCCGTCGGCGATGGTGCTGGCGGCGGTGGCCCCGGCGGGCGGCGGGCTCGACGAGGCGTTCATCGCGGATGTGCAGGCGGCGCTGAGCGGGCCGACGCTGCGGGTGTATCTGAGTGATGACGCGGCGGGCGTGGAGTTTGGCGGGTGTCTGAAAAACGTTTACGCCATCGCCGCCGGGTGCGGGGACGGCATGCGCATGGGCGACAACGCGAAGGCGGCGCTGCTCACCCGCGCGCTGGCCGAGATGGTGCGGGTGGGGGTGGCGCTGGGGGCGCGGGCGGAGACGTTTTACGGCTTGGGCGGGTTTGGTGATCTGGTGGCGACGTGCACGGGTGGGTGGTCGCGCAACCGCACCTTTGGCCAGGAGCTGGGCGAGGGGAAAAAGGCGGCGGAGTTGATCGCGGCGAGCAAGAGCGTGGTCGAGGGTTACCGCACGACGGAGAGTTTTTTTGAGCTGGTGGGCGAGCGTGGGATTGATGCGCCGATCCTGGGCGAGATTCAAAAGATCCTGTATGAGGGCAAGCCGCCGGCTGAGGCGCTGGCGGCGTTGATGGGCCGGGAGTTGAAGCGGGAGTAAGGAGGTCGGAGGGCGGTAGGGGGTGGCTCCGACGAACAGGGGATTCCTGAAGTGACGGCCGAATTTCGGAGGTAGGTTGTCCCGCCTCTCCCGAGGCGTGCTATGGCCCGGAAGGCGCGTTAAAATTCAGGTTTGTCACACTCTAGATAGAGCGTTCGGAAGGCGTCGTGAGCGTCGCCACGGGCGGCGGCGAAGGCGGCGCGGGCGGTGGGCTCGATGCCGGGCTCGATGCCGGGCGCGAGGGTGGCGGAGATGTTTTCGCTCGGGGCGTAGGTCGCGAGGGTGGGAAGGAGGACGGAGCGGCGGTGGCGGGTGGCGAGGACGCCGCCGGCGCGGCGGGTGTGGCGGTGAAGTTGGAGGGCGCGGAGGGGCCGAGGTTTTCGGAGCCGTCGAGGCAGACCACGGTGCGGGCGTCGGCGATGGCGAGGGTGGCGCGCCGGTCGGCGGGGGTGGTGGGGCAATCGGTCGTGCCACTGCACCCAAAGAATCGTCCAGCCTTGGGTGGCAAGGTGGGCGGAGAGGGCGCGCAGGCGGTTGGTTTTGCCGGTGCCGTGCGGGCCGACGAGCGCGCCGCGTGGGGCCGGCGGCGTGCCAGCGGGCGAGGAGCGTCTCGGGCGGCGTCTCGCCCCAGTGGACGGGCAGGGCGAGCAGGCGAGAGGTGCGAAAGGGGTTCTCGTGGGCGGCGATCATGAGCGGGGTGGCAGGCGGGTTTTCCACTGGCTGATTTTGGACTCGGGGGGGAGCTCGGGTAAGCGGATCACCTGGCCGTCGGGGGCGATGGTGAGGGGGAGGCCAAGGAGCGGGTCGCGCCGGGCGTCGAGCACTTCGAGCCGCCAGGACACGGCGATGAGTTTGCCGGCGAAGCTCCAGGGGGCGGCGGGCAGGCGCACCTCGAATCGGCGATCGGCGCCGGGGGCGAGGTCGGGAAGGTATTCGCTCCACTCGATGGCGGCGTCGCGGGTGCCCCTGCCCTCGGTGAACCAGCCGAGCTGGACGGTGAGCGGGCCGGGGGTGGCGGCGGGGGCGCGGGCAAGGGTGAAGACGAGGGTCTCGCCGGGCGCGAAACGATCCACCGTCCAGAGTGTGAGGCCGCCGCCGGCGTGGGGGTGGGGCTCGGGCGTGGCGGCGAGGGGCGTCGGCTGCGCGGGGCCACGCACGGGGAGGAGGAAACGGTCGTGGACGTCGGGGTGCCAGGGGAGGACGCCTTTGAAAACAAGTTCCCAGACGAGTTGGTTGTTTTTTGCGGCGAAGGCGGGCGCGGCGGTGGCGGGGGGAGGAAGGTCGAACTCGGCGCGGCCTTCGGTGAGGGTGAGGATGCCGGTGGATTGGAAGACGATGGCGCGGTGGCAGTCGGATTTAGCGGTGGTGGTGTTGGTGCCTTGGCGGTAGGTGGCCTCCTCGCGGGCGACGAGGCGGACGGTGAACTGGCGCAGCCCGGCCGCGTCGAGCCGCCAGCTGAAGGGAACGCGCGTGCCGAGGCGCAGGAGCGAGGGGTCGAGGCGCACCTTCATGGGCGGGGCGAAGAGACGGGAAAAGGCGTGGAGCGAGGCCACGAGGAGGATCAGGCCGGCGATCACGAAGGGAACGAGAAACAGGGCGGCGAACCAGCCAAGGACGCCGAAGTCGCCGAGGACTTGGTAGGCGATGACGCCGATGATACCGTTCCAGAACAGGGCGAAAAATGTAATGCCGATGAAGGCGCCGACGGCGCCGGAGGCGGGTTTGAGGACGACTTCGCCCGGCGCCTCCGGGTCGGGATCGTGCGGGGATGCAGAGAGGTGGGCGGCGCGTAAAGCCGCGGCTGAAGAGGAGGTGGCGGCGCCGCCGGGGGGAGAGTGGGAGGCGCGGGTGTTTTTCCAGGCGATGAAAATGAAGGCCAGGCCGAAGGCGGGGAAGAGCAGGGTGAACGCACCGAACCAGACGGAGGTCGGGGTGGCGCGGTTGAGCACGCTGGAGGCGGGGTCGGCGGGATCGACGAAGCACACGGTGTGGCGACCGGGGGGATGGGCGGCGACGACCGCGCGCATGGGCTCGACGCCGAGGTTGGCGGACCCGGTCGAGAAATCGTAGCGGTCGCCTACGTGTAGGCGGGACGCGTCGGTCCGGGACACGGTCGGGGGGGCGTCTCCGAGGATGGAGCCTCCCTGCTCCACGTCGAGATTGGCGGGCGGCCAGGTGTAGCGGTAGCGGATATCGACGCGGTAGGTGGAGCCGTCGGAATCCGAATTGACGGCGAGGTCGCTGGAGAGGATCTCGCAGGGGGTCTCCACCCAGCCGGCGCTGGCGGCGGATTGCAGGGCGGGACGGAGGGTGATGAACCAAAACGCGACCAGGCCGACAAGGGCGAAAAGCAGGCCGAAGGGGATGGCGCAGCCGAGGCCGAGGGCGCGGTGGGTGCGCGCGGCCGGGGTGGGAACGAAGGGCGAGGCGGAGGGGGGCATGGCGAAGGGCGCTAGGCGCGGGCGCTGGCTTTTGCGTTGGCCAGGTGGTTCGGCCGGGAGAGACCCGCTGCTCCCGCAGCGGGCCACCGCCGGAGGGGCGGCCCGGGCTGCTGGCGGGGGAGGTGGGCTTAGTGGCCGCCGGCGCCGCCTTGGTGTTCCTGGATGTATTCGTTTTTGAGGCCGAGGGCCTCGGGGGCGTGGAGGACGAGCATCTTCATGCGGATGTCGGCGGGGACGCTGGCGGAGGTGGCCTTGGAGACGACGATCATCAGGGTGATCGCGAGGGGGACGCTCCAGATGGCGGGCTGTTCACAGAGGATGCGGAGGAGCGGGTGGGCGGCCCAGAAATCGTTCATGCCTTTGAAGCCGGCGAAGAGTTGGCCCATCGGACCTTTGTCGAGGGCGAGGGTGGCGAGGTTGGTCAGCGCGGCGGCGATGAGGGCGCAGAGGCCGCCGGTTAACATGCCGGTGGCGGCACCTTTCATCGTCATGCCGCGCCACCAGACGCTCATGAAGAGGAGCGGGAAATAACTGGCGGCAGCGATGGCGAAGGCTTGGCCGACCATGAAGTTGATCTCGAGCGGTTCGACGAAGCAGCCGAGGCCGATGGCGATGCCGCCGATGAGGACGGCGGCGACTTTGAAGGCGGTCATGCGCGCGGCGGGCGAGGATTTCGGGCGGAGCATGCGGCCGTAGACGTCGTGGGCGAGCGCGCCGGTCATGGAGACGAGGAGGCCGCTGAACGTGCTCATGAACGCGGCGAAGGCGCCGGCGCAGGTGATGCCGCTGAGGATGGAGCCGAGGACGCCGTAGTGTTGGCTGATGAGGGTGGGGAGTTTTAGGACGACTTGGTCGGTGCCCTTGATGCCGGCGAGGCC
>JBBRHC010000301.1:0-4630 GCA_038223295.1 Opitutales bacterium | reverse complement strand
CCGTCGCCCAAGCCCGCCGCCCCACCCACCCATCTCATTTCGTCTTCGCCCCAGCCGCCCCGCCCGCCCCCGCCGTCCCCGCCGCCCCGCCCGCTCCGGCCGCCGCCGGCGGCTTGCGCGTGGGTTGATCGAGCCGACGATGCGACTGCCCGCCATCCTCGCTGTAGGTGATGATCGTGCCGCCCTCAAGCTGGCGAAGCCAATGCATGCCATTGTTGTCGAAGTAGACCGTCGCGACGTCCGCCCCCAGCGCGCCTGTCACCCGCTCGCGCGTCGCATCAACCAGTTTTTTCACCTCCTCCTTCTTTTGCTCCGGCGTCAGGTCGGCATTGTCCGCGATGCGCAGCGCCACCTGCGGCACCTCGTCGCGCAGGTCGTAGATGCGCGCCGGCGTCTCCGGCGGCAGCCCGAAGCGATTCGTCGCGCTCAGGAGCTGTTGATAATCATGATCCTGCGATCGCGTGTAGGCCTTGTAGCGCTCCGTGCCCAGCGCCTGTTTGAGCTGCGCCTTCATCGTTTTCTCCGCCTCGCCGCGCGCTTTCTGCACCTCCGGGTCCTTGTTGGCCCGCATGAGATCACCGAAGTTGTCGTGATCGCCAAACTGCTCGTCGAACTCGCGTTTGATTTCGAAAATCGCCCTATACTCCGCCTCCGTCGCGTCCATTTTGGAGGTTTGCCAACGCAAATTTTGCGCCGTGCGCGACTGACGCAACTCGTAGTCGGCCAACTCCTCCGGCGAGAGGATCGCGGCCAGATCACGGCGCTTCTCCTCTTGGATGAACCGCGCCTTCGCCGCATCCTCCGGCATCTGAAACCCCTTCGACTCCCGCTGCACTTCATGGCTCAGCTCGTTGTAGTCGCTTTCCAGCTCCATCAAGGCCTGGCGCTTCTCCGCCGCCGCGTAGCCATACTGCCGCTCCATCCAGGGGTTTTGGCGCATCGCCTCGGCCCTCGGGTCCTCGCCGAGCACGCGTAGATACTCCGCCTTCTCCTCGGCCTGCAGCGCCTTCAGCGCCGCGCGTTGCTCCTTGTTTTGGCCACCACCCCACCAGCCGTCCTCGTTTTTCCACCAGTTCTGTTTGGCCTCCGGAAGCGAACGCGACTGCACCGCCTTATAGCGGGCCTCGTAGCTTTTCTGGATGCGCGCGCTCACCATTGATCGGATCAAGTCCTCTTCGACCCCCGCCGCCCGCAGCTCGTCGCGCAACGCCTCGACATCGCCTCCATTCAACGCCGTCGCGATCGCCTTGCCCTCCCCCGTCGCCGGCCCGCTGCGTTTCACCACCGCGGCCGCCGTCCCGCGCACTTCGCCCGCCGTCGCGTTCCGCGCCCCCTTCGCCTCCTCCCGTTCCTCTTCGCCACCCTTCCGGTTGACCAAAAACAAGGCTGCGTTGGCGACCAGGGACAAACCAAGTAACAAAGAGAGCAATTTCATGGGGGGGTGGGGTGAAATTACGAATCACTCTCGCCGCCGCCCCCGCCCCCGCCAGCCGGAAATTTCAATCCCCGCAAAAAAAATCGCCTTCCTCGCCGCACCACCCGCAATCGCAGCAAAGACCACACGCCGCTCGCCACCGGCCACTCGCCACGGCTTGACCGCGCAAAGCTCTGTCCTAGCTTGGCACGAATCCCGCGTTTCGCTGTCTCCCGCCGTCGTCTCTTTACGTCTCGCCCACATGTCCATTCCCGTCCGCTACCTCGCCCTTTCCCTGCTCGCCACCGGCCTGCTTGCCGCGCCGCTCGCCGCGCTCGCCCAAGCCCTGCCCTCCGCCCCGTCGGCTGCGTCGGCCACCCCTGCCGCCGCCGCCCCGGCTCTGGACGACGGCCTTAACCTGCGCTTCGCCAACGGCATCGCCGCCGTCGTCGAGTCCAAGGTCATCACCGTGGACGATATCCGCCGCGAGCTCGCCCCCATCCTCCCCCAGATCCGGCGCGATGCCCGCAACCAGCAGGATCTCGACCAAAAACTCGAGCGCGTGCAGGACGACATTATCCGCAACCTAGTGGATCGCGCCTTGATCGTGAAGGAGTTCCGCAAGGACGGGAAGCGCCAGATCCCCCAGAGCTACATCGACAACGCCATCTCCGACCAGCTCATCAGCCAGTTCGAGGGCGACCGCGCCCGTTTCCTCGCCTACCTTAAATCCCGCGGCTTCACCCTCCGCGACTTCCGCAAAGAGGTCGAGGAAGACATCATCTACGGCTACATGCGCGGCCAGCAGCGCAAGAGCATCAACATCGTCAGCCCCGCCAAAGTGGAGGCCTACTACGCCGCCAACCAATCCAAGTTCCACGAGGAGGAGCAAGTCCGCCTCCGCCTCATCCAGCTCAATCGCGGCGAATTGTCCGACGAGCAACTCCTCGCCAAGGCCGCCGAGATCACCGCCAAATTCCGCGCCGGCGAGAAATTCGAAGACCTCGCCAAACAATACACCGAGGACGCCCGCAAGGCCAAGGGCGGCGATTGGGGCTGGCAAAAACGCGCCGACCTCAAATCCGAATTCAGCGACCCGCTCTTCGGCCTCCAAGCCGGCGCACTCAGTGCCCCCATCGTGCAGCGCGAAGGCGTTTACCTGCTCTTCGCCGAGGAGCGCAAAGCCGCCGGCGTGCCGCCCATCGCCACCGTCCGCGAGCAGATCGAGACCACGCTGGCTCAACAGTTGACCCGCGAAGCCCAGGAAAAGTGGCTTGAGCGCCTGCGCAAGGGCGGCTACGTCCGCCTCTACTAATTACAATTTGCTTTCAAAGTTATTCTAATTGGCCGAGGACGGCCAACCCTACATCGGATGCTTTGTATAGCGTTGGCCGTCCCTGGCCATTTTTTTGATGATAGTCTCATTTTGATCGCGAATTAGAATAAGCCGACCGGCCGGCCCGCCCGAGATCCGGTCCCGCCTCGACCCTCGGGCAAAAGCCCGGTCCGCCCACCCCGCTTGCCCGCCCGACCCTCCACCGCGGGTCGGGCTTATTCATGACTGCATGCCTGCTCTCCGCCAATAAATGCATGGCCCGTTCCGGCGCCTTCGCGTAGGCTCGCCGGCACACCACCACCCGGAACGCCCGCGCCCCCGCGCGCGTTCCCGCCGCCATGCCATCCCGCGTTCCCGCGCGTCCCGTTCCTCCCCATGTCCCTCCCCTTCCCGATTCTTAGCCCCGCCGAAGCCGCCGCCCTGATCCGTCATGGCGATACCGTTGCCTTCGGCGGCTTCACCCCCGCCGGGACGCCCAAGGAGATCCCCTGCGCCCTCGCCGCCCGCGCCAGCGCCGAACACGCCGCCGGCCGCCCGTTCCAGATCGGCGTCATCACCGGCGCCTCCACCGGCCCCTCCCTCGACGGCGTCCTCGCCCAGGCCGACGCCATCAGCTTCCGCACCCCTTACCAGTCCGACCCTCATTTGCGCAAAGCCATCAACGCCGGCCGCACCCGCTTCTTCGATCTTCACCTTAGCCAACTCGCCCAACACGTGCGCACCGGCGCGCTTGGCCCCCTCCACTGGACTGTCATCGAGGCCGCCGACCTCACCCCCGACGGCCGGGTCGTCCTCACCAGCGGCGTCGGCGCCGCCCCCACCTTCGCCCGCTGCGGAGAACGCATCCTCATCGAGCTAAACCGCCGCCACCCCGCCGGCCTCCTGGGCCTCCACGACCTCTACGAACCCCTCGACCCGCCCCGCCGCGGCGCGATCCCGCTCTACACCGTCTCCGACCGCGTCGGCCAGCCCTGGCTTCAACTCGACCCCGCCAAGATCGCCGGCGTGGTCCTCACCGACCGCGAGGACGAGATCGGCGCCTTCGCCGAGCCCGACGCCATCACCACCCGCATCGGCGAAAACGTCGCCAACTTCCTCGCCGCCGAGCTCCGCTCCGGTCGCATCCCCACCGAGTTTCTCCCCCTCCAATCCGGCGTGGGCGACATCGCCAACGCCGTGCTCGGCGCCCTCGGCGCCCACCCCGGGATCCCGCGTTTCTCCATGTATTCCGAGGTGCTCCAGGACGCCACCCTCGCCCTCCTCCGCCAGGGCAAGCTCGCCTTCGCCAGCGGCTGCTCCCTCACCCTCAGCCCCCCCGCCCTCCGCGCCCTCTACGCCGACCTGCCCTCCCTGCGCGATCGCCTCGTCCTGCGCCCCCAGGAGATAAGCAACCACCCCGAGATCGTGCGCCGCCTCGGTATCATCTCCGTGAATACCGCCATCGAGGCCGACCTCCAGGGCAACATCAACAGCACCCACCTCTTCGGCCAGACTCTGGTCAACGGCATCGGCGGCTCCGGCGACTTCACCCGCAACGCCTACCTCTCGATCTTCAGTTGCCCCTCGATTCAGAAGGCGGGCAAGATCTCCACCATCGTGCCTCTGGTAACACACGCCGACCACAGCGAGCACTCCGTGCAAATCGTAGTCACCGAACAAGGCGTCGCCGACCTCAGAGGCAAGGATCCTCACCAGCGCGCCCGTCTCATCATCGACAACTGCGCCCACCCCGAATACCGTGACCAGTTGCATCACTACCTGGAATTGACCAAGGCCGGCCACACCCCGCAGTCCCTGTCGCTGGCCTTCGCCATGCACCGCCAACTCGCCCGCCACGGGGACATGCGTCAAATCGAGTGGGAAGAGTTCCGGTAGACCAG
>JBBRHC010000300.1:0-4676 GCA_038223295.1 Opitutales bacterium | reverse complement strand
ATGAGATGGCGCAAGAAGTTGGATCAGATGGTCGTTCGTGAATCCCGAGGTGCACTGAATAGTGCATTGAGCGGGTGAACGAACGAGCAGATGACCAGCAGATTGCGCCAGATCGCGGCGATCCACTTCGGATTTCGGGCTTAACCCTCGTGTTGTCACGGGTTAAAGTGGCGGAGAGGGTGGGATTCGAACCCACGGTAGGTTTCCCTACACACGCTTTCCAAGCGAGCGCATTCGACCACTCTGCCACCTCTCCAGGTTGCTAATCCGACTCCGGCCGCGAGGCCTTTGCCGTTGGGCGAAGGGAGAGGAAAGCGGGCGCGCGCCGCCTAGGTCAACGGTGAAAATGGACTGTTTGCCGGCGCGCCGCCGATCCGAAAAACGCGGTCGCGGAGGGAAGCGCGGGGCGGGGCGCGGCGACGCGAGCGCGGTTGGGGGAGAACGGGCGGCGGGGTGCGGATGCGGCGATCAGCGTGCGGCAGGACGGGAACGGGCGGCGGGGTGCGGCGACCCCGCCTTACACGGGGCGGGCGGGTCCGGGGTTTTGGCGAGCAGGCGGTGGAGGTTGATCGGCTGGGGGGCTTAGTCGTCGCGGCCGGCGGCGGGGGAGGGCGGGCGGTGGCGGGATCAGGCCTCGGCGGACACGGCTGCTTCGAGTTCGGGCACGATGCGGAGGACGGTGTGGAGGCCGGCGATTTCGAAGAAGTTGCGCAGGGCGGGGCTGAGGTGGGCGATGAGCAGGCGGCCTTTGCGGAGGCGTTGTTCTTTCTCGGCCTGGAGGAGGACACGGAAACCGGAGCTGGTGACGTACTCGACTTTGGCGAAGTCGACCGCGACGGAACCGGCGGCGACGAGAAGAGGAAGGAGGGCGGCTTTGAGGATGTCGGAGCCGGCGTTATCGAGCTTACCCTCGAGGGTGAGGATGGTCCAGGCGCCGCGGGTGGTGGTGGTGATTTGCATGGTGTGAAAAGAAGAGGAAATTGGGCGGCCGGTGTCGGGCCATTGGCGGGCGCGGTGACGACGTGGTGACGACGCGGCGGCGACGCGTTGACGAAAAGGACGTATGGACTGCAAGGTGTAAGGTCGCGGGCGACAAGGATTCGTTGCGGCGCGTTTGTGGAAATATCGGGCCGCGCGGCTGGAGCCTACCGGGGTCGTCGGCGAAGTGGCATTTGGGCGGCTGCGGGCGAGGCTCAGCGGGGCTTATAAGCGCCCCTAGCGTGCCTTCCGAATTAGCGGCGTCCTTTACAAGCATCGGGACAAACCTTTACGTGTTCGACAACCGCGTGTTTTGCGCGATCGATTTTCCCCGCCACACACCTTTCCCCGACCACACCGCGATGAGCCTTCTTGCCAATCTGTTCCGCTCTTCCATCGGCCGAAAATTCCTGATGGCCCTCACCGGGTTGATCCTCACCGGATTCGCCGTCGGGCATCTGGTCGGCAACTTCCAGATCTTTGGCCACCCGGATCAGATCAACGGCTACGCCCACTTCCTGCAATCGCTCGGGCCGGTGCTCTGGGGGGTGCGGCTGGCGCTCCTCGCCGCCGTCGGCATTCACATCTGGGCGGCGGTCGCGCTCACGGTGGAAAACAAGAGCGCGCGCGGCCCGAAGGAATACGGGATGCATCGCTGGCTGGCCGCCACCTGGGCCTCGCGCACGATGCGCATCAGCGGGCTGATCGTGTTTGTGTTTATCGTCTACCACCTCCTGCACTTCACGGTCGGTCTGGTGGGCACCGAATACTACAAGACGGGTTTGCCCGAGTGGGTGATGACCGAGGATGCGCGGGAATTCGGCTTCCCGCTGGCGGAAAAAGGAACGGCCGTGCACGACGTGTATTCGATGGTGTTTATCGGCTTCAGCCATCCGCTGGTCGCCGGGTTCTATATTCTCGCGACGGGTCTGCTCGCCGTCCATTTGTGGCATGGCACCGAGTCGATGTTTCAAACCCTCGGCCTGCGCAACGCCACCTGGGCCTCCGGTCTGCGCAAAGCCGTCTCCGTCTTCGCGTTACTCTACTTTCTGGGCAGTCTCGCCATCCCCGGCGCCATCCTCACGGGTCTCGCCAAGCCCGTCGCCGGCACCCCCGCCGCCGATGCCCGCGTCGCCGCCGCGCGCTAAGACGATCCCGCCTCCCGACACCTCGCCCCTTCGATTCCCCGACGCACTTTTCAACATGGCCATCCTCGACTCCAAGATCCCCGCCGGCCCGCTCGCCGACAAGTGGCGCAAGCACAAGATCGACATCAAACTCGTCAACCCGGCCAACAAGCGCAAATACCACGTCGTCGTGGTGGGTGCGGGGCTCGCCGGCGCCTCCGCCGCCGCCTCGCTCGCCGACCTCGGCTACCAGGTGACGTGCATCGTCTTTCACGACTCGCCGCGCCGCGCGCACTCCATCGCCGCGCAGGGTGGCATCAACGCCGCCAAGAACTATCAGAACGACGGCGACAGCGTGTATCGACTTTTCTACGACACGATCAAGGGCGGCGACTACCGCGCCCGCGAGTCCAACGTCCACCGCCTCGCCGAGGTCTCGGTCAACATCATCGACCAGTGCGCCGCCCTCGGCGTGCCCTTCGCCCGCGAATACGGCGGCCTGCTCGCCAACCGCTCCTTCGGCGGCGCGCAGGTGTCGCGCACCTTTTACGCGCGCGGCCAGACCGGCCAGCAGCTCCTCCTCGGGGCCTATTCCTCGCTCTCCCGCTGCGTCGGCCAAGGCACGGTGAAACTCGTCACCGAACACGAGATGAGCGACCTCGTGGTGGTGGACGGCCACGCCAAGGGCATCATCACCCGCGACTTAAAAGCGGGTAAGCTCCACCGCTTCACCGCCGACGCCGTGATCCTCGCCACCGGCGGCTACGGCAACGTCTTCAACCTCTCGACCTACGCGCGCGGCTCCAACGTCACCGCGAGCTGGCGCGCCTACAAACGCGGCGCCTGCTTCGCCAATCCCTGCTTCACCCAGATTCACCCCACCTGCATCCCCGTCTCCGGCGACTACCAGTCCAAGCTCACGCTCATGTCGGAATCGTTGCGCAACGACGGCCGCATTTGGGTGCCAAAGAACAAGGCCGACGTCAAAAAAGCCCCCGCCGCCATTCCCGAGGCCGACCGTGATTACTTCCTCGAGCGCATCTACCCGAGCTTTGGCAACCTTGCCCCGCGCGACGTCGCCTCCCGTGCGGCCAAACGCATGTGCGACGAGGGTCGCGGCGTGGGCGACACCGGCCTGGGCGTTTACCTCGACTTCGCCGACGCCATCCAGCGCTACGGCAAACAAACCGCCGCCCGCGCCAATCTGCACGATCCCGCGCCGGAAAAAGTCCTCGAACTCGGCGAGGCCGCCGTGGCCGAGCGCTACGGCAATCTTTTCGACATCTACAAGGAGATCACCGACGAGAGCGCCTACAAGCAGCCCATGCGCATTTACCCCGCCGTCCACTACACCATGGGCGGCCTCTGGGTGGACTATAACCTCATGAGCAACGTCCCCGGCCTCTTCGTGCTGGGCGAGGCCAACTTCTCCGACCACGGGGCCAACCGACTCGGCGCCTCCGCGCTCATGCAAGGGCTGGCCGACGGCTTTTTTGTCATCCCGTATACCATCGGCGATTATCTCGCCGGGCAAAAAGCGGGCAGCCGCCCCGCCGCCGACCGCCCCGAATTCGCCGCCGCCGAGGCCCACGTGGCCGGCCTCATCCAGAAGCTCATGTCCATCAAGGGTAAAGAGCCTGTCGCCTACTACCATAAGAAACTCGGCAAGATCATGTGGGACCAGTGCGGCATGGCGCGCACCAAGGAGGGTCTCACCCAGGCCATCGGCCTCATCCAGCAACTCCGCGCCGATTTCTGGTCGGGCGTGAACATTCCCGGCTCGGCCGAGAACACCAACCAGGCGCTGGAAAAAGCCCTGCGCGTGGCCGACTTTATCGAGCTGGGCGAGCTCATGTGCCGCGATGCGCTGACCCGCGAGGAGAGCTGCGGCGGCCACTTCCGCGAAGAGTATCAACACGCCGACGGCGAGTGCCTGCGCGACGACGTAAACTTCGCCCACGTCGCCGCCTGGGAGTTCCAAGGCGAGGGGCAAACCCCGCTGCGCAACACCGAGCCACTCAACTATGAGACGGTCAAGATGAGCGTCCGCTCTTACAAGTAGGCGCGGGCTGAAGTCGAGGAGCCGAAGCAGTCGAGGAGTCGATCATGACCAGAAAATCACCATTTCGTTTTGAGAGGCTTAATGTCTGGCATGCGTCGCGCGGGCTCGCGCGAGATGTCTGTGCGGCGACACCCGCCTTTCCGAAAGACGAGCTTTTCGGCCTCACCAGCCAACTGCGCCGCGCGGCCTCTTCGGTGTCCACCAACGTCGCCGAGGGAAGTGGCCGCGACTCCGACGCGGATTATGCTCATTTCCTTGTGATCGCCTATGCTTCCGCGATGGAAGTGGCGTCGCTTCTTTTCGTCGCGAGCGATGTCGGCCATCTGCTGGAGCTCGAACGCGAACGGCTGCTCGATTTAGTCGCTGAAATTAGTGCGCAATTGAATGCCCTGCACGCGTCGCTCGACGTTCCCCACTCCGCCAAGACCCCCTTCCGTCGCTAGCGCCAAACTCCTCGACTCCTCGTCCCCATCGACTCCTCGACTTTTTATACACACCATGGTCGCCAC
>JBBRHC010000299.1:0-4697 GCA_038223295.1 Opitutales bacterium | reverse complement strand
GACGTGGCTTCGAGGCACACCACGGGGTCGAACCAGAGTTTGAACACGTCATCGGGGAAAAGCTCGCGCAGGTCGGCCTTGGCGGATTCCCAGAGTGTGATTTGAGCGGTGGCGACGGGCATGGCGGCGTGAGAGAAAAAGGATGAGATGAATGAGTTTATTCACACCGAACTGACAGGAGGCGTTTTCGACACGGACTGTTGATTAAAACCGACGGGAGCAAAGGAGATGGAGGAGATGGGGGATAGTCCCGCGACGCGAGGGGAGCGGGGAAACGGATTTCACAAGCACTTGTTTGGCATACGAATAACCAGAGTTCTCAGTAGAATATCCGGAAGGGGATCAATGAACAGGGGACGTGGGAAAGAGCTTCGGGCTGGAGCAGAGTGCGGTGACGGGGGCGGAGTAACAGACACGTGGCGGAGCCTTTCAAGGGGAAGTTTCCCACAAGTTACTCACGACGGTTTTGGGCATAAGTTTTCGGTTTTTTTTGCGTTGCCAAAGTGATTGCGAAAATCACTCGAGGGGTTTCACCTCTGAAACATGCGTAACCGCTTTGTCACTACAACCGCCCCGCGCGGGGTGTCGCGCTGAGCTGAGGCAGGGATCGGGTGAAGTCCCCATTAAAGGCACGGTAAAAATACCGGCATTCAAAGCGTCGCGAGAACAGCATTTTTCGCGGTTTTTCACCGGATGGAAACGTCGGGGCCGTGGGGAAGTCGTGCGGTCGCTCGGATCGGCCCCGTGGGGGGCAGGCGTGTCGGGGGCCGCAGGCGCGATCCGCCTCAACACTTTGCGCGCTACTCTGCGGCCCGGATGCCGTTATCGGGCTCAGTTGGTGGACGGGCGGGTGGGGGTGGCTCGGGTCGGCGAGGGCTCGACGACGACCTCTCCCGCCTGGTCGACGCTCGCGGTGGCGCCGACGGTGGAGTCGGTGGCGGTGCGGGCGGCGTCGAGCCGGCTCTGGATGTCGCGTAGGCGCTTGGTGAGCTCGGCCTCCTTGGTGCGGCGCTCCTCGTTGTTGAGCAAACTGAGTTTGGACGCGTCGCGCACGATGTTGGCGGGCAGGAGGAGGAGGCGGTTGATCACGCCCTGGTCTTTGATCGAGCTGAGGTAGAGGGCGGTGAGTTCGGCGGAGAGGGCGACGGATTCCTGGGCGAGGCTTTGGGTGAGCTGGACTTGGGTGCCGAGACGCTCGTTGCGGGCGAGTTCACCGCCGAGCACGCCGGTGACTTGTTGCGAGATTTGGTCGGCGTAGCGGGAAAGCGACTCGCGGGTGAGGTTTTGGTCGTTGGCGATCTGGCCGAGGATGGGCTGGATGCGTTCGGAGAGGCGGCCGGAGACCTTGTCGATCTGAGTGTTTTGCATGGCCTCGGCCTCCTCGGGCGTGCGGGCCAACGGGTTGTAGGGCTGGAGCTTCTGGGCGACGGCTTCGGCGAGCTGGGCGACCTTGGCGCTCTCGGCGGCCCGCGATTCCTCTTCGGTTTGGAACAGCCCGCCGGGGCGGGTGGCGATGGCGTCCTTGAGGAGTTGGTTGACGCCGGCGATCGCCTTACGCGTCTCGGTGGCGGAGCTTTCGAGGTCGGTGGCGTGGGCGAGCCGGAGCGCCTCCAGCGCGCGCTGCTGGGCGGGGATGACGTGAGTGTTGACGTAGTAGGCATAGCCGACGAGGAGCGCGCCCATGATGACGGCGGTAACGATGAGGGCCGGGGCCTGTTCTTTAAATTTCGACATTCCATCCAGCTACCAAGTCGAGAGGCAAAAGCAGAGCTAATCTTACGCGGCGATGCCTGCGTGGCCTGGGGAAAGCGACGGCACGCGTCGCGGGGAAAGGCACCGCTGCGGTGCGAACGAAGGTGTTTTAGGCTAGCGCAGGGGCGGGGGTTTCCGCTGATTGGCCGACCCGCCATGAGCCTCAATCGCAACGAACAGATGATCCAAGACTACCTCCGGTCGAAGCCGGACGAGTCGGCGCATTGGCAGGAGGTGGTGCGGCGTGAAGTAAAGCGCGGGGGCGATGCGCACGCGGCGGCGGCGGCGTTGGAGCGGGAGCTGTGGCGCTACTTCGAGGAACGCGCGGCGGTGGCGGAGCCGTTTCGCGAAGTGGCGCGGCGCGAAGGCCTGGCGCGCACCAGCATGCGTAATCTGGCGGAATTGATGATCCGGCTCTGGGCGCCACCGCCGACAAAGCCGAAGTCGCCCGAGCAGACCGAGCTGCGCCGGTGAGAACGGGTTTTCCGCGGCGCGAGGCAGGGCGAGGCAGGGCGAGGCGGCGTGAGAAGGGGCGGCGCGGCGGGCAGGCAGGCGTGCGCTCGGGCGCGAAGGGAGCGGGCCGCTGGCACGCGCGACGCAACGCAAAGGAAAAATCGTGTGTTTCCCCCCGCCAACCTCAAACTGTTCGACAATCCGGCTTGCACGCGCAGGGTTGTTCTCAAGTTATCCAACTAATGGAATCCACCACCGCTTCGGTCGGTCTGAAACCTCGGCTCAAGATGTCTGTGAAGGCTAAAACCTTCGTTCTTGATACGAACGTTCTCCTCCACGATCCCCAATCGATTTTCAAATTCGAGGACAACAACCTCGCGATTCCCGTCGAGGTGCTGGAGGAGCTCGATGCGATAAAAACGGAGCAGTCCACCGAGCGCGGCCGCAACGCCCGTCGCGTGCACCGCATCCTCTCGGAGCTGCTGCCCGATTCGCGTTCCATGCACGAGGGCGTGAAGTTGAGTAACGGAGGCACGCTCTCCGTGATCATCAACCCGTGGCTGGCCGATCCCGCGTTGAAGGATACACCCGCGATGATCGCTTTTCGCGCCATCCTGCCCGACCTGGCGAAAAAGGATAACCGCATCATCGCGGCCGCGCTTTACGTGAAGTCGTGTTACCCGCCCCCGACGATCCTCGTGACCAAGGACGTCAACGTAACGCTCAAGGCCCGCGCCGTCGGCCTGGAGGCCCAGGACTATCTCAACGACAAGGTGGCCGAGGTGGATGACGAGGGCGACTATCGCGAGGTCGAGGTCACCATTTACGAGCTCCAGCGCTTCGCCTCGGAGGGTGAGTTCACGCTGGAGGAAGAAACGGCGTCGAGCCTCACGCTCAACGAATATGTTCTGCTGCGCTCCAGCGAGGACAAGACCATGCCCGCCCGCTACTACGGCGAGGGCCGCATCTGTCGTTTAAAGATACCCGACTCGATCAAAGCCCCCGGCGGCATCACGATCCGCGGGCGGAATCTGGAGCAGCAATTTTTCATGGATGCGCTGCTCGACGACTCGATCACGCTCGTCACCTGTTTCGGCAAGGCCGGCACGGGCAAAACCTTGCTCTCCATCGGCTGCGCCTTGCACCAGACGCATGACGACCACTCCCGCTACGACGGCGTCTCCATTTCGCGCCCGGTCATGGCCCTCGGCAAGGACATCGGTTTCCTGCCCGGCACCATGGAGGAGAAAATGCGGCCCTGGTTGCAGCCGTATTTTGACGCGCTGGAGGTGCTGATCCCGTCAAAGCCACCGAAGGATCCGCAGTTCGCGGCCAAAAAAGTTTCCAAAAAACACCGCAAAGGCTCGGCCTCGGCGCTGGCGCAGTCCAACTCCGCCCTCTCCGGCGGAGCGCCGTCGGGCAATGGCAACGGCGGTGGTGGCGGCGGCTCGGGCGGTCCCAACGCCCCGATGAAGCCCTACGAACGCCTCATCAAGAGCGGACTGGTGGAGGTCGAGGCCCTGGCCTTTATCCGCGGTCGCTCGATCGCGCGACGCTTTTTCATTCTCGACGAGGCGCAGCAGCTCACCCCGCACGAGGTGAAAACGGTCATCACGCGCATCAGCGAGGGCTCGAAGATCGTGCTCATCGGCGACCCCGCGCAAATCGACAACCCGTATGTCGATTCGCGGAGCAACGGGCTGGTGTATTGCCACGACAAGATGAAGGGCCAGTCGCTCGCCGCGCACGTGAAACTCACCAAGGGCGAGCGCAGTCGTCTGGCCGAACTCGCGGCGGATTTGCTCTGATCGGAGCTGGGTTTGGTCCGGGCTCTGGAGCAAGCCCGGTTCTGGCGGCTACGGTTTGGTGGGATGGGGGGGGCGACATTTCTCCCTGCGCTTCCGCGCAGGGCTACGACGGAAGCTACGACAGAAGTGTAACCCGCTGCGGGATCAGCGGGATTTGTGCGACCTCCGGGTTACCCTCTGGCGATGCGCGCCCGGCTGGCGCATCGGCGGCGGGGTGCGGCGACCCCGCCCTACACTCGCGCGCCGCCTCAACTCCGGTAGTCGGCATTCTCGCTGACGTATTCGTGCGTGAGGTCGCCGCCGAGCACGGTGGCCTCGGCCGTGCCGGTGCCCAGCTCGACCTCGATCTCGACGCAGCGCTCGTGCGGCGGGTAATCCACCGGCGGGGAGAAAACGCCGTCGGGGCTGACCTGGCTTTGGTAGAGCTCGGCCGACTTCAAATGGGCGACGAGTGCGGCTTCCTTGTCGTAGTTAAGACGAAACGCGCCTTCGGCGAAAATTTCCTGTCCCCCGATGCGCGCGCGAAGTTTGGAGAGGTCGAGGGCCCAAAACTATAGAATACTAGAAGAACTTGATATTAAAGAATATTTTAAAACACCTTATTTAAAAAGAGACACAAAAGAAAGTTTTAATTTTGGAATATTTAATCTTTTAAGTAAAAATATTTTTACGGCTGAAGAAAAA
>JBBRHC010000298.1:0-4739 GCA_038223295.1 Opitutales bacterium | reverse complement strand
GCTGCGCTCCGCCTGGTCCGCCGTCGCCACCAGGCACGCGCCCGACTCGGTCGCGCGGCCCACCAGTTGCTCGATCACGTCATCCGCCGTCGCGCCCGCCGGCGTGTGTACGCAGGCGAAATCCGACGCCTCGCCCACCGCCTCGACGCACAACTCCTCGCCGCGCCCGTCGAAGACCACCGTCACCCGCCACCCGGAAAAATCGTGCAACACCGCCACGCGCCGCAGCAGCAGCGCCTTGGCCGCCTCGCGGTCGCGCCGCGCCAGCGAACGCGTGTCCGGCCAGGCCTGGATCACGTTGGATCCATCGACTAGCAGATGCGTGGAAGAAGTCGCCATGGGAGGAGCTTGCGCGGGCTCGCGCCACCACGCCCGAGCCCGCCCGGCGGCGCAAGGCCGGATGCGCTTGCGGTCGCGCGCCGCGCCGCGCTTGTTCGCGGGATGAACCCTTCCTCCCTCGGCAAACTCATCGGCACGATGCTCCTCATCCTGGTGCTGGTCATCGGCGCTTCCCAAGCCACCTACGTCATCGAGCCCGGCACCCGAGGCATCCTGATCACGCTGGGCAAGGTTTCCCCCGCCCCGCTCCCCGAGGGCTTCGGCACCAAAGCCCCGTTCATCTCGCACGTGCAACCGGTGCTGGTGCGCCAGCAAACCCGCGACCTGGCGGCCGAGTGTTACTCGGCCGACCTGCAGCAAGTGAACATGCAACTGCGCGTGCTCTTCCGCATCCCCGAAGCCTCGGTCGTTAAAATCTACCAAGAGTTTGCCGGCGATCCCTTCGACACCCTCGTCGCGCCGCGCGTGCAGGAAGCGTTGAAGGAAGTCACCGCCCTCCAGAGCGCCGAACAGATCGTGAAGCAGCGCGAGGCAATCAAAGCCAGGGCTCTCGCCGCCACCCGCGAAAAACTCCAAGACCTGCTCATCATCGAGGACATCGTCCTGGAAAACATCACCCTCTCCAAGGAACTCGAATCCGCCATCGAATCGAAAATGGTGCAGGAGCAGGAAGCCGCCAAGGCCCGCTTCACCCAGCAAAAATCCCAAATCGAGGCCGACACCGTCATCATCAAGGCCAAGGGCGAGGCCGAGGCCATCCGCATACGCGGCCAGGCCCTGCAAGACACCCCCGGCCTCATCCAGCTCCAGATCGTGGAAAAGTGGGACGGCCGCTCCCCCCTTGTGGTCGGCGGCGCCGGCGGCGGCGAAAACTCCGGCACCAACTTCATCCTCCCGCTCAACACCCTGCCCCTCGCGCCCGCGCCGACCTCCCCCACCGCCAGACGCTAAACCTTCCTCCCCGCGACCATGCGCAACGTCACTCCGGGCACCGTCCGCTTCGCGAAGCTCTTGCGCCGGCTGACCCTCGTTGCGGCGGGTTTGCTCGTGGTCGCGCTGTGCCTGATTTTCCCGCGCGCCTTGGCCTTCGTGGAACTCGCCGCCCGCGAACTCCGCTACCTCTGGTGGCTAGTCCTGCTCGTCGCCCTAAGCGCGTATTTCTTCTTCGTTTTCGGCCGCAAAAAAGACTGACGCGCCGAGCGCTCGGCTGGGGGCGTGACCCTCCGTGTTGCTGGGGCGGAATCCCGGAAGCGGCGCAGGGACTTTGCTTTCCCTTGCAGACGCGTTTCGAATTGGTTTCCAATTAATTGCATAATCAAACCCTCGCCCCACCGCATCTGTGTACGTTGGGTAAGCGAGCCGCCCCCAGTCTACGACTGAACGGGCTGGATGCCTTCTCGGAGAACAACCCTATCGAATAAAGCAGTGAGCGCGACAAATCCCACCTCCGTGGAATTCGGTTCCGGCCCGGACCGAACCGGAGGCCCTGCCGGCGCCATCCCTCCGCCGACTCCTCCCGCAACCCTGGCCGCCGGCCTGGAAAGTCTTTACCAAGCGATCGGCGAGAGCATAGACTATGGAGTCTGGGTATGCGAACCCGATGGGCGCAACAGCTTCGCCAGCAAAAGCTTCCTAAACCTGGTCGGCCTCACTCAAGAAGAATGCTCCAATTTTGGCTGGCGCGATGTTCTCCACCCCGATGAGGCCGAGCAAACCATCCGAGCCTGGCAAGAATGCGTCCGCACCGGCGGCAAGTGGGACCGCGAAATCCGCATGCGGGGGGTGGATGGCCGGTGGCACAACATTCTGGTGCGCGGCGTGCCGGTGGAGGACGCGGCCGGGCGCATCCGTTGCTGGGCGGGCATCAATCTCGACATCACCGAGTGGAAAAAAAACACAAAAGCCCTGCGCGCCAGCGAGGAGCGTCATCGCCTGCTGGCCGTGACGATGCTACAAGGAGTGGTTCATCAGGACGCGAACGGCCAGATCATCGCGATCAATCCGGCGGCGGAGCGCATCCTCGGCAAGTCGCGCGAACAGTTGCTCGGCAGCAGTTCACACGGCGAGGCCTCCGATACCATTCGAGAGGACGGTTCGCACTTTCCCGACGCGGAGCACCCCTCGGTGGTCGCGCTGCGCACGGGCCGAGAACAACGCGCCGTGGTCATGGGAGTTTTTAATCCCCAGCGGCAAGAATACCGCTGGATCAACATCGACTCCGTGCCGGTCTTCCGCCCCGGCCACCCGGAACCTGCGGAAGTTTATGCGGTATTTGAGGATATCACCGAACGTAAACGCACGGCGGACGCCCTTGAGGAATCCGAGCTTCGTTTCCGCCACATCGCCGACGCCGCGCCGGTGATGATGTGGCTTTGCGACCCCGCAAAAAAATGTACTTGGGTGAACAAACCCTGGCTCGAGTTTACCGGTAGGTCGATGGACGAGGAGCGCAGCCATGACCGGTCGCGAGGCATCCACCCGGAAGACCAGGAAAAGCACCTCGCGTTTTACACATCATTCGACGCGCGCAAACCCTTCGAGGTGGAGTACCGCCTGCTCCGTCGCGACGGCGAATACCGCTGGCTGCTCGACCGCGGCGTGCCGCGTTTCGCCCCTGGCGGAGCCTTCCTGGGTTACATCGGCACCTGTGTCGACCTCACCGGACACAAGCAGGCGATCGCGGCCGCCCAGTCCGCTCATGATCGTTTGCAGAACGTGCTGGGGAGCATCACCGACGGCCTCGTGGTGATGGATAAAGATTGGTGCTTCACCTACTTCAGCGAACAGGCGGCCCGCATCCTCGGCCTGCCAGGGACGACCGGTTTGCTCGGTGGGTGTATCTGGGACTTGTTTCCCTCCGCCGCCGGCACCCAGTTTTACGATTGCTACCACCGCGCCGTCTCCACCGGCCAAGCGATCGAGTTCGAGGAATACTACCCCGAGCCCATAAACAAGTGGCTCTCCTGTCACTGCTACCCCTCCAGCGAAGGCTTGTCCGTCTACTTTCACGACATCACCGAGCGCAAGCGCGCCGAGGAGACGCAGCGTCAGAATGCCGTGCTTTTTCGCACGCTAATCGAGCAAGCGCCGATGGGCGTCTACGTGGTGGACGCCGACCTCCGCATGCAACAGGTCAACACCCAGGCAATGCCGCATTTCGCCCGGGTCGAATCCCTGATCAGACGCAATATCCAAGAGATTATGGAGCACCTTTGGGGCTCGGAGATCGGCACGCGGGTCGCCGATAGCTTCCGGCACACCCTTGGCACTGGAGAACGTTACATCTCGCCCCCCTTCACCGAGATGCGCCGCGATCTGGGCGTGGAAAAATCCTACGAATGGGAGACGCAGCGAGTGACGCTGCCCGATGGCCGGACGGGCGTGGTTTGTTACTTCCACGACACCACGGAGCGCATGCGCTCGCAAAAGGCGTTAACCGAGAGCGAGTCGGCCTTGCGCGCCACCCAAGCCGCGCTCCAGAGGCAAACGGCCGAGCTGGAACTGCGCGTAGCCGAACGCACCGAGGATCTCCGCAACACCAACGAGCAACTGGAGACCTTCGTCTACTCCGTCGCGCACGATCTTCGCGCCCCGCTGCGCGCGATGACGGGCTTTTCCCAAGCCTTGGTCGAGGATTACACCCCCGCCTTGGAACCAGCCGCGCAGGAGATGCTTGCACGTATCCAGAAGTCCGCCGAGTTCATGGACAAACTTCTGCTCGATCTGCTCGCCTTCGGCCTCGCGGCACGCGCCGAAATGGAACTCGGGCCGGTGAACGTCCAAGCGGCGTGGGACGCCGCCCTCTTTCATTGCGCGGCCGACATCGAACAGCGGCAGGCGAGGATCGAGAGCACCCCGCCCTTGCCCTGGGTCCACGCCCATGCCGCCACCCTGGTGCAGATTTTGTCCAATCTCCTGAACAACGCCCTCAAATTTGTCGCGCCGGGGACGCTGCCCTCCGTGCGTTTCTGGGCCGAGGCCAACGGGAGCTGCATCCGGCTCAGCCTGCAGGACAACGGCATCGGCATCGCGGCAGCCCATCAGCAACGGGCTTTCCGCGTCTTCGAACGCCTCAACGGCACCCGCTACGAAGGCACCGGCATCGGCCTATCCATCGTGCGTAAAGCGATCGAGCGCATGGGCGGCTCCGTCGGCCTGGAATCCACCCCCGGCCACGGCTCCCGCTTCTGGGTGGAGCTGAAACAGGCCATCCCCACCCCAAATACCAGCCAGGCCCACACAGGTTAAAAAACCGGCGAGTCGGATGCGTTTTGGCCAAAGCCACGGATTACGCAACTCACTCTGTATCGGCACGTTTTTCGCCCGCATCACTGAAAACCGATCAACCTTAAAAAATTGGGTGCAGGGGTTGGATTCGAACCAACGACCTTCAGGTTATG
>JBBRHC010000297.1:0-4745 GCA_038223295.1 Opitutales bacterium | reverse complement strand
GCGGGGCGGCCCGCCCCCCGGGGGGGGGGGGGGGCCCGCCCCCCGCGGGGGCGGTTGCCACGGGGGGGGGGGGGTGGTTTTGTCGGGAGCATCGTGGCCGTGAAAAAACCCAGTTCCCTCGAACGTATGCTCGAGCGCATCGACACGCTCGACGCCGCCACGCTGGCGGCGTTGGCGCAGCGGCTGGGGCGGGAACGCGGGCTGTTCGAGCGCGTTTTCAACGTGTTGCAGGAAGCGGTGTTGGTGGTGGATGCGGATGGCGATATCGCCTACGCCAACGCGGCCGCGCACCGGCTGCTCGGGCTGCGCGAGTCGGACCCGGGCGCGCGGTCGCTGTGGCGGCTCGTGCCGGGGCTGCGCGCGATGCTCGCGCCGGCGCTGGCGAACGCCACCAGCCTCACGCGCGAGCTGGAGCTGAGTTATCCGGAGCCGCGCGCGGTGCGGCTCTACCTGGTGCCATTCGACGCGCCGGCCACGCCCGCGCTGGATCTGGCGTCGGTGGTGGAGGCGCGGCGCTTCGCGGTGGTGTTGACCGACATCACGCGGGAAAAACTCGACACGGACCAACGCATCGAGAGCGAGCGCGTGGCGTCGATCGTGCTGCTCGCCGCCGGGGTGGCGCATGAGCTGGGCAACCCGCTGAACTCGCTCACGATCCACCTCCAGGTGGTGGAGCGAAGGCTGCGCAAACTGCGCGGTATCGACAAAAAGGATACGGCGGGGCTGGCGGACTCGTTGCGCGTGTGCCAGGCGGAGGTGGCGCGGCTGGACGGGATCATCTCGAATTTCTTGCAGGCGATCCGGCCGAGTCCGCCGGATCTTTCGGACACGCGGCTGACGGAGGTGTTGTCCGAGGTGCTGGATTTTCAGGAGCGGGAGCTGGCGGATCGCGGCGTGGCGGTGGAGGTTGGCGGGCTGGCCGAGCCGCCGCTGGTGCGGGCGGACCGGGGGCAGGTGAAGCAGGTGTTTTTCAACGTGATCAAAAACGCGGCCGAGGCGATGCAGCCGGGCGGGCGGCTGCGCATCGTGGCGCGCGCGGACGAGCAGCACCTGTCACTGACGTTCACCGACACGGGCAGCGGGATAAAACCCGAGGATCTGGCGCGTTTGTTCGAGCCTTACCACACGACCAAGCCGGGCGGGCATGGGCTCGGCATGATGGTGGTGCAACGCATCATGGCGGCGCATGGCGGGCAGATCGCGGTGGAGAGCAGCGCCGGGCACGGGACGGCGGTGACCTTGCAATTCCCGCTCAAGCAGCGGCGGGTGCGGTTGTTGCAGAGTTGACGACGAGGTCGCCTCAGACTGTGAGGGCGTCGCCGGCGCGGAGGGGTTTTACCACATGGCCGCGGGCGGCGGCGGCGCGGGCGAAGGCGTCGGGGTCCTGGGCGATGGGGGCCCAGGTGTTGTAGTGCATGGGCACGGCGACGCGGGGTTTGAGGAGATCGAGGGCGTCGAGCGCGTCCTCGGGGCCCATGGTGAAGTTGTCGCCGATGGGGAGCAGCGCGGCGTCAAGACCGCCCTTGGCGATGAGCTGCATGTCGAGGAAGAGGGCGGTGTCGCCGGCGTGGTAGAGGCGCTTGCCGTCGGCCTCGACGGTGAGGCCACACGCGACGCCCATGTAGAGGGGATGGAGGCCGGCGTTCAATGAGGAGGTGTGATGCGCGAGGGTGAGCTTTACGCGGCCGAAGGGGAACTGGAAGGCGCCGCCGGGGTTCATGCCGTGGGTCTTGGCGCCCTTGGCCCCGAAGTATTCGGCGATCTCGTAGTTGGCGACGATGGTGGCGGAGTTGGCCTGGGCGATGGCAAGGGCGTCGCAGGTGTGGTCCTCGTGGCCGTGGGAGAGGAGGATGTAGTCGCAGGTGACGTCGGCGGCCTGGATGGAGGCGAGGGAATTGTCGGTCAGGAAGGGGTCGATGACGATGCGGGCGGAGGCGGTCTCGACGAGGAAACAGGAGTGGCCGTAGTAGGTGATATTCATGATCGGGAGACGGCGAGTAAACGCAGGTTTGGGCGGTTTACCAACGGGGCACGCGGGGACGGGGCGGGGAAGCGGATTTTTAACCGCAGATTTCGCGGATGAGCGCGGATGACGGAAAACCACGGCGCTATATCAAGCCGCGTTTAAGCCGACTTTGATGAAATGCAGACTTGGCCGCAAAAAGATGCAGAAGTCGCAAAAAGGAAGGGTCGGATTTGCGTCTTTAGCGCCCGGTTTGCGGACCATTTTCCGACCGTGGTCGGTGTTTTAACTCAGGTTACAAAAGTAGATCGGTGACGCTAACATCAACTTGCGCGGTCTGTCCACGCACACGGTCGGGACTCAGCGGCGCACGGGGAGGCCCTGCGCGGCGAGGTGGTCTTTTACCTGGGGCACGGTGAGGGTGCCGAAGTGGAAGAGGCTGGCCGCAAGCACGGCGCTGGCGCGGCCTTCGCGGATGACGTCGGCGAAGTGCTCGACTTTGCCCGCGCCGCCGCTGGCGATCACGGGCACGCCCACGGCATCGCTGACGGCGCGGGTGAGCGGGCAATCGAAGCCGGCGAGGGTGCCGTCGGCGTCCATGGAGGTGAGCAAAATCTCGCCGGCGCCGAGGCGCACGGCCTCGACGGCCCAGGCGACGGCGTCCAGTTCGGTACGGTTGCGCCCGCCGTGGGTGTAGACGCGCCAGGAGCGGCCGTCGGGTTCGCGCTTGGCGTCGATGGCGAGCACGATGCACTGCGCGCCGAAACGATCAGAGGTGGCGTGGATAAGGGAGGGGTCCTTGATCGCGGCGGTGTTGAGCGAGACCTTGTCGGCCCCGCTTTTGAGCATGGCCTCGATGTCGGCGACGCAGCGCAGGCCGCCTCCGACGGTGAGGGGCATGAAGCACTGCTCGGCGGTGCGAGCGACGACATCGTGCATGATGCCGCGACCGTCGGAGGAGGCGGTGATGTCGAGGAAAACCAACTCGTCCGCGCCCTGGGCGTCGTAGGCCTTGGCGGATTCGACGGGATCGCCAGCGTCGCGCAACTCCAGGAACTTGATGCCTTTAACCACGCGCCCGGCGTGGACGTCGAGGCAGGGAATGACGCGGCGCGATAACATCGCTCAGTTCGGTTTAAGTTAAAAGTTTAAGACTAAGTTGGGTTGGCGAGCCGAACGCGGGTGGCGAAACTTCGACTTATACTTTCATCTTCAACTCAGCTGGATGGATCAGCCATCCAGCTGGGTGACGTCGGGCTCGAAGTTGACCACGAAACGGTAGATCTGGCCGGGACGCATGATCAGGGGGTGGTCACGGAGCAGGGTTTGCACGTAGTGGATCTTGCCGAAGTTAGTGCGGTGCAAGGGGTCGTCGGTGACGACTTCGGTCTCCTGCCACACGCCTTGGAAATCGTCTTTCTGGACGGTGCAGCGATGGCCGTGCTGGCCGAGGGCCGGCATGCCGGAGACGCGGTAGCGCGAGTGGGGCGCGGCGATGGCGATCTGGTAGCGGAACTTGTCGAGCGTGACCTGCTGTTTGACGGTGTAGGAATACTCGGCGCTGATCTGCGGACCGGAGAAGTTCCACTGCACCTTGACGGTGCCCAGGCCCTTTTGGATTTCCTCGTTGATGTTAATCAACTCGGGCTGCTCGTAGCGGAAAAAGAAGCTGTTCCGCAGGCCTAGGCCGGTGACGCAGCCGCGACCGTAGAAGGCGGGCAGGGTAACCTGGTTGCCGAAGGTGAGTTCGGGGGTGAGGATGGGCGCGTAAATGTTGTTCGGCCAATCGAATATACCGGGTGAGTGGGGGAAGGGGAGGGAGTCGGCGGTGAGATGCGCACCCGTGCCGACGAGCGGGATCTGGGCGTGCAGACCGGTCTCGGCGTTGCGGTAAACGAAGAGGCCCTGCTCTTTGCGGGAGTTTTTGTCGAAGATGACAAAACGGCCGACGGTGCGTGGAACCTCGGGCTTGCCGGAGGTGAGGGGCATGGCGACGGTTTTGGAAAGGCGCGACCACTGGCAGAGGTAGCGAGCGGCGTCGAAGTTTGCCATGCGCGTGGTGTGGTGCGCGAAGGCGGTGCGCTCGGAGTCGCGCAGGTCGAGGAAACCGTGTTCTTGGTCGAGGTAGGTCTGGTAGAAAAAGACGAAGAGGCGGCGAAGCAGATCGAAGTATTTGGACTTGTCGGCGTCGGCGATCCAGCCGTCGCGCAAACCTTGAAGCACGAGCGAGATGCAATGCATCTGGCCATAGACGCCGGCGGCGGGGCCGAAGGCCCAGCCCAAGCCGTCGCCACGGACGAGGTCGGGCATCACCTTGATGTATTTTTCCGCGTAAGTGCGGAGGGTGGGTAGCTTTCGGTCGCGGACGCCGGAGTTGGCGTGGAGCTGGAGGGCGGAGCGGATGAACACGAAGCTCATCACGCCGTAGAGGTTAAAGTTGCCGCCGATGCCGGTGGTGGCGTCGTCGAAAAAGCCGGTGGAGCTGGTCTGGTTGATGCGCTCGACCAGGCGCTCGATGAGACGGGAGGTTTCGTCCTTTTTGGAGAGACCAAGGGAGAAGCGGGCGACGGCTTTGGCGATGTTGAACGCCTGCCAGTGGTTGTCGTAGTCGGAGCGGTGGAGGAGGGCCTTGTCGATGCGTTCGCGGGTCTCGTCGACGAGGCGTTCCCAGACGGGGTTGCGCTCTTTGGAAGGGCCGAAGCAGAGGAGGCCGAGGGAGGCGTAGGCGAGCCCGTTTTCCGCCGGGGGCTCGGTGAACATCTGGGCGGTGATGCAGCGGGCG
>JBBRHC010000296.1:0-4774 GCA_038223295.1 Opitutales bacterium | reverse complement strand
ATGAGATGGCGCAAGAAGTTGGATCAGATGGTCGTTCGTGAATCCCGAGGTGCACTGAATAGTGCATTGAGCGGGTGAACAAACGAGCAGATGACCAGCAGATTGCGCCAGATCGCGGCGATCCACTTCGGATTTCGGGATCAGAGTTCTACCCCGAGTTTTTCGAGGATGCGCTGGAGGTCGTCGTTGCCGGCGTAGGGGATGACGATTTTACCCTTCTTGCCGGCGTGCTGCACCGCCACGCGCGCGCCGAAATGCGAGGTCAGGCGCTGGGCGATGCTGGCGATGGCGGCGGAGTCGGCCGGATTGAATTTCTTGCCGTTCGCCGCCGCACCACCCGACGCACCCGCGCCGGGGGCGGGCACGGGGGGGGCGGCGCGGTTTTTCCTGGCCTGCACCAAGGCCTCGATGGCACGCACGCTCAGGCCATCCTCGATCACGCGGCGGGCGAGCAGCGCGCGCTGGGCGGCGTCCTCGACCCCGAGCAGGACTTTGGCGTGGCCGACGCTGAGCAGATTTTTCGCGAGGTAGCCCTGCATCTCGCCGTCGAGCGAGAGCAGCCGGAGGGAATTCGCGACGGAGGCGCGGGGTTTGCCCACGCGCTCGGCGGCGGCTTCCTGCGTGAGGTCAAAATCGCGGATGAGGCTGGCGTAGCCATAGGCCTCCTCAAGCGGGGCGAGGCCCTCGCGTTGCAAATTCTCGATCAGCCCGAGGGCGGCGGAGGAGGCGTCGCTGGCCACCACGAGGCGGGCGGGGATGACCTTGATGTTGAGCAACTGGAAGGCGCGCCAGCGGCGCTCGCCCGCGATCAGCTGGTATTTGCCGTCGCCGATTTTGCGCACCACCACGGGCTGGAGCAGACCCTCGCTGCGGATGCTCTCGGCGAGCTCTTGGAGCTGATCGGGCGCGATGTCTTTGCGCGCCTGGTAGGGGCTGGGGGAGATGGCGGTGACGGCGACCTCGATGAAGCCGGTCGGGGGCAGGCCGGGGGCGGGGAGCGGGGCGCCCGGAGCGGGAGCGGCGGATTTGGCGGGGGCGGCGGCGGCGATGAGGCCGCCGAGGCCCCGACCGAGGCGAGATTTGGAAATAGCCATTTAGAGTGACGTAGGATTGCCCACGAAACCCACGAAAAGGCACGAAAAGAATACCGTGCGGCGAGAATGTAGGCTTGTCCCGGAAACGGCGCTTAAAACCGCGGATTTCGCAGATGAGCGCAGATTACAAGGCATTACGTTTTTCGGCCCTTTACCCTCTGGGTGCGAAAGCCGGCCCCGCTAATCATTTATTAACTGATTCTATCTGCGCTACCTGCGTAATCTGCGGTTAAATACGATCGCGCCTCTTAGGCCTATTTTCCGCCGGGGACGAAGAGCACCTGGCCGACCTGGATCTTGGTGGGATCGGCGAGTTTGTTGGCGTTGACGATGTCGGCGACCTTGGCCCCGGTGGTTTGGGCGATGCGAGAGACGGTGTCGCCGGCGGCCACGGTGTAGGTGATGCCTTCCTTGGGGAAGTTATCGGTGAAAACCAGCGGCGCGGCGGGCGTGGGCGCGGGAGCCGGCGCGGGCCGGGCGCGGGTCACGGAGTCGAGCGCGGCGTTGGTCTGGCGCGCGAGGTTTTCCATCTGCGTGCCGACGGTGACGAGCACCTCGGATTTGGTGGCGGCGCTGGCCACTTTAATATCGCGCGAGAGATCGGCGATGGCGGTGTTGAGCTGCGTGAGCGTGGCGTGGTTTTTCTCCGCTCCGGCGGAGGATTGGGCGAGGCGGGTGTTGGCCTCCTCGAGCTGCTCGACGCGGATCACGAGGTTGCCGAGGGTTTGCTGGAGGAGCCTGAACTCCTCGCGCATGTTGGCCAGCTCCTGGGCGGGCGACATCGCGGCCTGGGCGTAAAAAGTCGCCGGGGCGAAAAGCGCGGCGAACAGGACGGGGCGAAGGAGGGAGGCACGCATGGGTGGGAAAAGGTAAAAACGTGGGCCGGCGCGGCGGCGAAAACAAGGGCGGAGCCGCCCGCATCAGGGCTTCACCGATACGGCGGAGGGGGCGGGCGGAGCGGATGGAGGGGGCGGAGGGGGCGCGGTGAGTTTGGCGTATTCGATCGCCCAGCCGGCGGAGTCCTTGGTCTGGCCGGCGGTGCGGGCGAAATCGCTCCCGGCGACCAGGGCGAGGAGGCGAAAATCCGGCGGCAAATCGGGCTCCGCGAGCAGGCGGCTCGCGAGCTTGTAGGCGAGCTTGGAATCGCCGGCGGCCTCGGCGGCGCGGGCGGCGGCGAGCGCGAGCGCACGATCCGTCGGGCGGATTTTGCGCAGGGCGGAAAACACGCCCAGCGTGCGCACGGCCCCCGGCGCGTCGCCCGCGCTGTGTTGCAAACCGGCCAAGGTGAGCGCGAGCGGAAGGGTGGGATTTTGCGCAAGCCCGGCGGTGCCGAGCGCGAGGGCATCGGCCCCGCGACCGGCGGCGGAGAGCAGGCGCATGCGGCGGATGCGCGCGTAGGCCTCGGTGTCGAACGGGAGTTGTTTTCTGCGCGCCCACTGCGCCTCGGAGGAAACGGCGAAGGGCCGGTAGAGCGGATCGCCGACGAGGATGGCCTGCCAGCTCAGGGTGTTGACCGAATACAGCGCGGCCCGGCCCAGCCGCTCGCCACGCGCGAGGGCGCGCAGGAGGAGGTGGGGTTGATGGGTGAACTCCAGGTAGGGCTCGGTGACGTTGCCAAAGGTGGCGGTGACCCCCTTGGCGACCAGCGGCCCCGTCCAGCCGCGGGTGGTCGAACGCAGCGTGGCGGCGGAGAAACTGTGGATGTGCAGTGCGATGGCCCCGGGCGGAAACCGAAAATCGGGCGCGGCGAAAGGCCCGTCCATGTCGCCCGCATACCAGCCGAAATAAAGCACCGGCGCATCGAACCGGGAGAAGGGGCGAAACCGGGTCGGGGCGCGATCCACGTCGGTTTCAAACCCGAGGCTTTGCAGCTCGGGCAGGCAGGCCTCGATCCACTCGTCGCCGCGCCGATGGGGGCCGCCGATGTCGAGATAGGCGCGACCGGCGATGCCATCGCGCTCGGCGACGAGGGCGCGATCCACGAGGCTTTTGGCGTCGTCCACGGTGGGTCCGTCCAGCCGCCCCACCGGGATGATTTGTTCGAGCACGTAGGACATGGGCCTGTCCTGCTGGAACAGCGGATTGGGATAAACGGCGGCGACCGAAGGGTTGGCGATGGCGAGGAGGGCGAGCTCGGAATCGACGGCGGCGGTGTTGATGCGCAGGGCGGGGTTGGCGGTGAGCGGATTACTGGCGGGATCGTAGCGGGTGGCGTCGTGGGCGATGCGCAGGGGCACACCCCGGCAAATCACGAGGGCATCGAGCCGGTGCCCGGACGAGACGATGCGCAGGCGGCCGAGGGTGTCTTTCTCTTCGCCGAGGGTGGCGAGCAGCCAGTCGCGGCGCACGGCCTCGCGCAAAAAGGGGTTCCAGATGGAGACGATAAACTCGCCCCAGCTAATCTCCTCGGTGAGCGGCATCGGCAGGGCGATGATCGCGGTGTCGGCCAACCCGCGGGCCTTCGCGTAGTGCCGGGCGAGCTCGAGCGATTCCGGGTCGTCGCGATTGGCGAGGATGGCGACCACCGGCGGCAGGGCGGCAGAGGCGACCGGGGTCAAAAACAGCCACGACGCGAAGGGCAAAAGGAGGACGAAAACGTGTAACCGCACGAAGAAAAAGATGGTGCTGCGACCCGTGGTTTCGAGCCGTTGTTTCAGTAAAAACCCGGGAAACCGCCCGCCTGCGGGATTGCGGCGCGCCCGCGGACTGAGAGCGTGCGCCATGGCCTTTTTCCTGACGGGCAGACCCGCCCTCGCGTGCGCCGGTGCCTTCGCGCGGAGTCTCGCGCTGGCCGCGTTGGCGGGCGCGCTGGCGGGGACGGCGAGCGCGGGTTTCCTCGTGGCGCTGGATGCGGTCACGGCGACGCGTTTCGCCCATCCGTGGCTGCTGGCGCTGCTGCCGCTGGCGGGGCTGCTGACCGCCTGGAGTTACCGCGCGGCGGGTGGCGCGTCGGAGCGCGGCAACAACCTCATCATCGAGGAAATTCATCAGCCCGGCGGGGGCGTGCCGCTGCGCATGGCGCCGCTGGTCCTGGGGGCGACATTGCTCACGCACCTGTGCGCCGGCTCGGCCGGGCGCGAGGGCACGGCGGTGCAGATGGGCGGCGCCCTGGCCGGCGGGGTGAAGCGCTGGTTTCGTCTGGGCGACGAGCACCGGGCGATGCTCCTCTCGGCGGGCGTGGCGGGCGGATTCGGCGCGGTGTTCGGCACGCCGCTGGCGGGCGCGGTCTTCGCGCTGGAGGTGCTGGTGCGCGGACGCATCCACTACCGCTGGCTGGGCCCCTGCCTGGTCGCGGCCCTGGTCGGCGACCAGGTGTGCGCGGCGTGGGGCGTGCATCACACGGATTACCGCGCCTTGGCGGGCTTGGACGAGCTGGCGCCGGGTGCGGGCTGGCAGGCGGGGCAGGTGGCGGGGGCGGCGGCGCTGGGCGTGGCGTGCGGTCTCGTCGCCCGGTTGTTCGTCGCGGCGGCACAGGGGGTGGCGCGCATGCCGCTCCACCGGGCATCCGGCTGGTGGCTGCGCCCGGTGCTGGGCGGGGTGGCGGTGGGCGCGCGCGCGCGCGCGCGGGGCGACCACCCCCAACACCGCCACCGGGCGTGGAGGGCGGACCCCCGCGACCCCCCGCGGCGGACCCGGTTACACCCCGGCGGCGCCGCCGCGGGGAGAGTGGCGGGGGAACA
>JBBRHC010000295.1:0-4780 GCA_038223295.1 Opitutales bacterium | reverse complement strand
AGCCCGAATTCGAATTCTTCCGGACGCTTCACGTCGCGCCATTCCCGCGTTTTCAGTAGTTCGGGATTACTCGTTGTCGACATATACCACGTTACCGAACTAGCTCCGCCAAATGAGCCAAATCCCTGCGAGATCGCCGCTCGAAATGCTTCAAGCTGGCAGGCCGTGGCCAGTCCCGGTCCCATAAGTTGGGTTTCGTCCATAACCCACAGGCAGTCGTTGTTGAGTAGGCCGAAGTGTATGGGCCAGCGGGCGCGGGCCATGCCATAGCCGCGGTTGAGGGCGCGGCTGAGGAGCATGTCCTGCGTGCCGATGAGGATGGCGTCGGCCTCGGGGTGGATGTCCCAGTCTTTGGCGTCGGCATCGAGGGATTCGCCGCCCATGAGCACGACCACGCGGGGTTTACGATCCGGCGGGTTCAGGCCGGCATCCACTAGTTTGGTGACCCATGCACGGGTTTCGTCGCGGGTTTGCTCGACGAGGGTGCGCATGGGGAGGCAATAGACCAAGCGACGTGGCCAAGTGTCGCGGTGGGCGGCGTCGGGATGGGCGACGCGGTTCCAGAGCCAGGCGAGGACGACGGCGGCGGTTTTGCCCAGGCCGGTGGGGATGCTGATGAGCTGGGAAGCGCACGCGGTGGCCGAGGTCAGCGTCGTCGGCTCATCGGCTTTGGCGTCGGGGCCGCAGGCGAGGCGGCATTGATAGCCGTAGGGGGATTTACCTCCGGTGGCGGTGTGGAAGAAGGCGTCGTAGGGAGCGGGCATGAGTGGAGGAACCTGAGGGCTGAAACCTGAGGGTTGAGATTGAGAAGGGGGAAGGGGCGAGGTATGCGAAGAATGCGGAAGGTTGATGGGTTGGTGCGAAGGTAGGCAGGAGTTGGGCCTGGTTTTGGGTTGGTTTTTGGTTACTTGGAAATGCGTGGTCGGGCGCGGAGTGTTTTTCTGGCCTGAGCGGTTTTTGTGGCGCGGGAAAGGGAGGTGTGGGGGGCGCGGGTGGGTTAGTCTTGGGATTCTTCGGCGAGGATGTCTTGCATGGATTTGGTTTCATCCGGGCTGACTTGGCCGTGGGCTTTGCTGGTGCGGAGGGCGGTGGTTTTTCGAGAGACGGAGCGGACGCTGGCACCGAAACTGGCGGTGCTGGCCTCGAAGGTGGCGGCGTCGGCGGCGTGGATGTCGAGTTTGGAGGCGGTGGCGATGGCGTCTTGGTTCGCGCCGAGGAAGAGGAAGCTCCATTGGTATTTGTCGCGTTGATGACGGATGCGCTGGGCGATGGCGGGCCAGGTGAAATGGCTGGATGCGTTTTCATAGCCATCGGTGAGGATGGCGACGATGACTTGCCCGGGGCGCTGCTCGGCGGGGGTGGTGGCGAGGCGTTGGCCGAGCTCGTCGATGGTGCGGCCAATGGCATCGAGGAGTGCGGTGCTGCCACGCGGCACGTAGGTGCTCGCGTCGAGGGGTGGGACGTCGCGGAGGGCGCGGGAGGCGACGGGGACGAGGTAGGCGTCGTCGAAGAGCACAAGGGTGAGGTGGGCCTCGCCGGGGGCCTTGGCTTGATCGGCGAGGAAGTGGTTAAAGCTGGTGATGGCTTGCTCGCGGAGCGACTCCATGGAGCCGGAGCGGTCGAGGATGAAGGCGATTTCGGTGAGGGTGGTTTTCATGGAGTGGGTGTGGTGTGGGCGTATGGGTGTGGGCGTGTGGGTGTGGGCGTGTGGGTGAGCGGACGAGTAGGAAAGGTGCGTTTGTGGGTGGGTGGGTGGCGTGGCGTTAGGTGGCGTCGGGCAGGCGGATGAGATCGAAAAGTAAGGTGCGTTAGGCGGCGCGAAGGTGGCAGTAGCCGGAAGCGTAGAGGCCGGGGAAGCCGGCGACGGTGTAAAGCTGGCCGGGGGTGAGGGTGCGGCATTCGAGACCAGTGGTTTGGGTGGCGTAGAGGATGTGGACCGAATCGTCGGTCTGGATCGCGACGAGGAGACGAGCGGCTAGCGGGTCTTCGCTCGTGAGCACCGGGGTGCGCGGGGCGCGTCGCCAGCGGGCGAGCGTCTCGGGGCCTGCTTCCCACGGGGTGGGCGGGGAGGGCGGTGGAGCGGCGGGCGAGGGCGGTGCTGGTGCTTCGGCGCTGCGTAGCCGGGAGGCGAGGAGCAGGGGCGAGAGGGCGAGGGAAGTGAGAAATGAGCGTCGGGGAAGCATGATAAACGTGACGCCGCTCATTTTAGCGGGTTCGGGGTGACACGGGATGTCCCGCTGGTTTTTTATTTTTTATTTTATTCTGGAGGGGGCGCGAGGGCAGGGGGGGGGCGGCGGGCGGGCGGGAGGGGCACTTGAGCTCACGCTCAAGCCTACGGGGGAGCGGGGGAAGGCGGGCGTCGGCTAAAGCGACGCGATTTCGGGCGCGTAGGTGCGGGTGAGGAGGGCGATTTCGGTGGCGATGCTGGCGCGGAGTTCGGGTGGGGCGAGGACGGCGATGTGGTGGCCGTTGGCGAGGATGCGGCGTTGGACGTCGATCAGGTTGTTTAAGCGCAGGGTGACTTCGATGACGCCGTCGGGGAGGTCGCTGATGGTCTGCGAGGCGTGCCAGGGGCGTTCGCGGACGTAGCGCGCGGCGGTGGCGGTGAAGCGCAGGCGCACGGTGTGATCGGCGGTTCCTGTGAAACGGCCGAGGCTGCCGGCGAGGTAGGCGCGGAGGCGGGCGGGGGGCGGGGGCGCGAAGACGTTGCCGGTCGGGGCGATGGCCTCGATGCGGGAGAGGAGAAAATTTCGCCAGCCGGCGCGCGAGGGGTCCTCGGCGACGAGCATCCAGCGGTGTTCGAGGTGGGCGAGGTGGAGGGGGCGTACGGTGCGGCGTTCGGGGCGGGGCGCTTCGGGCTTTTGGTAGGTGAGGGTGATCTCGCGGTGGGCGACGATATCGTCGAGGAGGCGCGCGAAGTGGCGGTTTTCGCGGTCGTCGGTCTCGGGTTGGTGGAGTACGGCGCGCAGCTCGGAAGCGGGGAGGGAGACGGCCTGGCCGGCGAAGCGGGCGATCTTGGTCAGGGCGGCGGTGAGGCTGCGGCCCAGGGGGGAATCGCCCCAGGCGGCGAAGGTGCCGGCGGCGAGGACGAGGGCGATGGTCTCGTCGGCATCGAGCCGCAGCCCGGTGAGCAAATCGAAGGGGGCGGTGTAGCGGTAGGTTTTGAGGGTGGCGTCCCAGGCGATGGGGGCGTGGTGCGTGTCCCGCAGGCGCTCGATGTCGCGCTTCATGGTGCGGGGCGACATCTCGAGTCCGCTCGCCAACGCGGCCGCAGTCACGGGCTGGCCGGCCGCGAGGCGTTGGTGAAGAAGGATGAGGCGGCTGGTGGCGGCGGGGGCGGCGGGCTTCGCGCCCGGCGGGAGGGTGGGGGACGGGTGGCCCGGGGCGTCCGCGCGCGGCCGGGCGAGTCCGCGGATGGCGTTCGCTTTTTCCATGGTGCTGACGACAGGGAACTTAGTTCGCTGCGAAATTGTCAACGAATGATGAATAAATCGGGGCGCGCCTTGGTCGCGTAGACCGGGAGGGGGGCCGGGTCAGCCGCCGTGGCGGGCGAGGATCTGGTGCCAGAGGGCGTCGGCTTTTTCGGCGATGAGCTGGCGGGCGCGGGCTACCTCGGACTCGCGGGAGAGGAGGTTTTTGGCGGCGATCCTGGCGAGGTCGTCGAGGTTGTAGAGGTAGACGTTTTCCAGGTCGGCGACGGCGGGCTCGATGTCGCGGGGAAGGGCGAGATCGAGAAACAGCAGGGGCGCGGCGCGGCGCTTGGCGTGGGCGGCGGCGACGTCGGCGACGCGGACGACGGCGTCGGGCGCGGCGGTGGAGCCGACCACGATGTCGTAGGCGTCGAGGTGACGGGGGAAGTGCTCGAAGGGCAGGGCGGTGGCGTCGAGCGCCTGGGCGAGGGCGAGGGCGCGGGCGGGGGTGCGGTTGGCCACGGTGAGGGAGGAGGCGCCGCGGGATTGGAAGGCCTGGGCGGTCTTTTCGCCAATGTCGCCGGCGCCGAGGAGCAGGACGCGGGTGGAGGCGAGATCGCCGAAGATGGTGAGGGCGAGCTCGACCGCGACGTTGGCGACGCTGACCTGTCCCTCGTTGATGGCGGTGTGGGTGCGGACGTGTTTGGCGGCCTGGAAGGCTTTTTGGAACACGCGGTTGAGGATGGGGCCGGCGCGGCCGGAGGCCTGGGCGGCGGCGTAGGCATCCTTCACCTGGCCGAAGATCTCGTTTTCGCCGAGGAGCTGGGACTCCAGGCCGGCGGCGACGGAGACGAGGTGGCGGATGGCGGCGGGGCCGGTGGTGTGGGCGCGGAGGGCGGCGAACTCGTCGGGGGCGAGGCCGGTGACGGCGCAGAAGGCGGCCTCGAGGGCGGCGAGGTCGGCGGGGGTGGCGGCGACGCCGTAGAACTCGACACGGTTGCAGGTGTTGAGCAGGGCGAGCTCGGGCAGGCCGGCGGCGGCGAGGCGGGTGGCGAGCTCGGCGGCGCGAGCGGGCGGGAGGGCTAGTTTCTCGCGCAAGGCGAGCGGGGCGGTGTGGTGGCTGGCGCCGAGGTGGAAGAGGAGGGGGCCGGCGGGGGGGGTCATCGCGGGGCGGCCTCCGGGGTGGCGGCGCCGGAGGCGGGGGCCGTGGCCGGGGCGGAGGCGGACGGAGGCGGGGCGGCGGGGGCGTATGCGGGTGCGATGGCGGCGGGGTTGTAAGCGGGCTGGCCGTCGGCGGGCGCGGGCGGGCCGTGGCGACTGGAGTCCACCGGGGCGATGGAGAGCAGGGCGGCGACAAAGAGCAGGGCGCA
>JBBRHC010000294.1:0-4787 GCA_038223295.1 Opitutales bacterium | reverse complement strand
CGAGCCCCGCGCCCGCGCCGCCCTCCGCCTCGTGGTCCGGGCTCAGGTGGATTTTTCGCACGCCCCGGCCCCGGTGCGCACCGCGCGGCGGTCGGCAGTGGCGGGGCGGACCCCTTACCCTGTATCTGGCAGTCGGATCGGGGCACCGTCCACAATCGGCTGGACCACCTGGTCTTGGCGTCACCTGCCCCCGCCCCCGCCGGGTGCGTGTCGGAATTTCGAGACCACTTATCGGCTCAACCTTTTGCGCGATACTCCGCCGCTCGGTCCGGGGAGCGCACCCGTGACGGGTGCTGAGTCGTGCGTCCCGCCCAACTCCCCGAAGGTGACGGCGGGACGCCGTCACCAGCACGCGAGACGCGTGCGCTCCCCGGACCCAACAAACGGGGATCGGCGGCGAAAGGGGACGCCGGCGTGTTCATTTTCCGTTACGAGTTTTCTCCGTCGTCGCTTCGGCGCGGGCGGCGAGGTGGCGGGCGAGGGCTTCGCGGAGCAGAACGAGTTCGCTTTGAAAATCGGTGTGCTCGGCGAGTTTGAGGGAGTGGATGGCGCCGTAGGCGTCGGCTCCCTCGGTGTGGTAAAGCACGAATTCCTGGCTGATGGCGGGGGCGGAGTCGCCGCCGATGCGCATGGCGCGGTCAAGCATGCCCATGCAGATGGCCTTGGTCTCGTTTTGCCCGAAGCAGAGGCCGTAGCCGATGGACATGTAGGGCACGGGGTCCTTCTTTTTGACCTTAATCTTGGAGATGTTTTCCGCCTCGGTGACCTCGATGCGGCCGAGCACGCGGGCGCGGCCGCGGGCGTCGGTGACGTTCACCATGACGCGGCCGACGCGGATCTCGCCGATGGTGGGGTGGTCGCCGCCCTGGCCGCGCATGCCGGAGTAGGCGAGGGCCATGATGGCGCCGGTCTCGGCGCGGGCGAGGGATTGCAGGCGGGCGGAGCGAGGGGCGGGGAAGGCAAGGGCCTCGCGGGTGACGTCTTGGACGCGGGTGTCGGGGCTGTCGGCGACGTGGCGGATGAGGCCCTCGGCGCGGAGCAGGTCGGTGACCTTGGAGTAGGCGCGGAGGGGGCGAAGTTTGGCGCGGTCGAGCTGGGTTTCGAAGCTTTGCAGGAAGGTGTCGATGGCGCCGAGGGTTTCCTGGGCGAGGGGCGCGGAAAGGAGCCGTTGCGAGTAGTCGAGGGTGGGCCCGAGGATCTGGCCGCCGGGAATCTCGCGAAAGGCGGAGGAGATGCGGCGGCGCACGAGCATGGCGCGGGTGTCGATAATGGCGGAGGAGTAGCGCCGGGCTAGGGAGGAGCGGAAAGCGCGCAGGAAAACGACGGCCTCGTGGGCGTCGCCCTCTGCGTGTTTGAGCGCGAGGGCCGCGTGCTCGGGGGCGTGGAGACCGGCCTCGCCCATGACCTTGTCGATGAGCAGGCGGAACTGGGCGCGGAAGGGGGTGAGGGCGAGGGGGGCGGAGGCGGAGCGAACGCGTTCGCGGTGGGCGAGGCGGGCGGCGTGGGCGGAAGCGGCGGTGGCGCGGGCGACGGGATCGGGGCGGGCGGTGGTGGCGGACGGGGAGGACGACATGCGCGCGAATCTAGTCGATACGTGTAAAGGACCGGCGCGGGGAACGATTAAGGTTTGGTTAAGACGGCGGGCGGCGAAGCGCGACGTGGCGCAGGCGGATGAAGGAAAAGGCGAGGACGCGGCGGGCGGGGCCGGGCAGGTCGCGCGCGATCGGCGTCGGCGGTGTGCGGGTCGGCGTGAAAGGTCGCTCGCGGGCAGTCGCGAGGGAGGAGGTAGTTGGGCAGGCGGGCGGCATCTATGCGCCAGACCACGGGGGTGGTGAGGGCGGGGTGGGGCGTCGGCGGCGGGCGCGGGTCGAAGCGGGTGATCCCGGGCTGATCCGAGACGTGGAAAGGCGTTTCCGCGGGCGAGCCTTGGCTAGACGGCGGCGGGGAGGCCGAGGGCGCGGCGCATGAGGCCGTGGAGGTCGGTGTTGAGCAGGAGTCCTCCGAGGGCTTCGCTGCCGGGGCCGTGGGCGAGGACGTCCACGAAATCGGAGGTGTGCGCGACGCCGTTCCAGCCGATGGCGTAGTGGTTGGAGAGGAGCTGGCCGAGGATGACGAGGCCGGACTGGCGGGCGCGGTAGGCGTCGGTGTATTCCTTGCGCAAGGCGCGGCCGAGCAGATCGGTCTCCTCGGGGCTGAGCGCGATGCCGGAGCCGTGTTGCACGCGGTCGCGGAGGGCGGCGGCGGAGGCGTCGGGGGCGAGGCCGTCGATGATCCAATTGTTGGTCTGGCGCTGGGTGAAGGATTGGGCGAACAAGCGGTCGGTGTCGCCGTAGGCCGATCCGTGGCCGTTGAGGCCGGGGTTGGCGTTGCCGTGGTCGGTGGTGACGATGACGAGGGTGTCGTCGCGGTCGGCGGTGAAACGGAGCACGGCGGCGAGGGCGTCGTCGAGGGCGAGCTGGTCGTGCACGAGGCCGGCGAAGTCGTTGGCGTGGGCGGCGTGGTCGATGCGGGCGCCTTCGACCTGAAGCACGAAACCGCGGTCGCCGCCCGAGGCCGAAAGGCGGGCGAGGGCGGTCTCGGTCATTTCCGCGAGGGCGGGCGCGGCGGCGACCAGGGCGGAGTCGGCGGCGTGGTCGAGCGCATAGGGCAGGTGGCTGTCGGAAAACACGCCGAGCAGACGACCGGCGGGAGCGGCGGCGAGCGCGGCGCGGTCGCGGGCCACGTGGTAGCCGGCGGCGCGGAAGGCGGCGTAGGCATCGTGTTTATCGGCGCGCACGGCGGGATCGAAGAAGCGGTTTCCGCCGCCGAGGAAGAGATCGAGGCCGGTCTTCGCGTAGAGGTCGGCGATGTCGGACTCGGCGTTGCGGCCGGGGGCGTTGACGGCGAAGCCGGCCGGGGTGGCGTGGGTGATGGTCGCGGTGGAAACGAGGCCGGCGGCGCGGCCCTCGGCGCGGGCGAGGGTGAAGAGGGGCGCGGGGCGCTCGCCGGCGGGGCCGACGTTGATGGCGCCGTTGTTGACACGCAGACCGCCGCCCCAGGCGGAAGAGGCGGCGGCGGAATCGGTGACGAGGGACGAGGCGGAGGCCGTATCCATAAAACCCCGACGAACGGCGGGGTTCGAGTAGAGCTTCAGCCACTCGGTGCCCCGGCCGTCGCGGCGGCGGCGGAATTGCCCGGCCATGGCGAGGGTGCCGGCGCTCATGCCGTCGGAGATGACGAGGATGAGATTGCGGGCCCGGCCGGGCTCGCGGGCGCCGGAGGAGCGGGTCGGGCGATCGGCGAGAGCGGCGCGCAAAGGCAGTCCGGCGGCGAGGGCGCCGAGGGCGGCGGTGGAGAGGAAGGAGCGGCGGGAGAGGGACATGGTGACGATGCGGGTTTGGGTCAGGGCACGGATCGGACGGGAGAATGCGGGCGGCAAGTGAAGAGCGGAGGCGGGAAACGATTTAGGTTCGGTTAAAGAGATCGGAAGACGGCGGATTATTGCGCGTGGAGCGGTTCCGAAGTAGAGCGGAAAACAGGCGCGCGTGGCGTGACTTTGCGGCAGAGAAACGCGGGCGGGCGGCGCGATGGGAACGAAATCGCAGACGCGAGCGTGAATCTTTATCCGCCCTAAACCCGATTAGGGGAACGTGAGGGCGACTTTTCCCGTTCGGCAAATACGTTCCATGAAAAACATCCGATTCTGGTTTCGATTAATGGTGGTGCTCTGCGCCCTGCCCCCGGTTGCGGGGCGGGCGCAGGCCGAGGTGACGGGCGTCTATCTGACGTGGAGCGCCGACCCGGCGACGACGATGACGGTGAATTGGTTGAGCCTGTATGCGAAAGCCTCCGAGACGGACAGGTATCGTCGCGGCACGGGCGAGTGGAGCCGCGTGGACGGCGCGGGCAAGCCGGTGGAGCCCTCGGGCCTGTGGGTGCGCCGCGCGCGGTTGAGCGGCCTGGAGCCGGACGCGGTTTACGAATTCGCCATCGCGGCGGAGGCCCCGGACGGGCCGCGCGGCGTGCACACGTTTCGCACCATGCCGCGCGAGCTGCGGCGCGCGGTGACTTTCGTGACCGGCGGCGACATGATGCACACCCGCGAGATGGTGGACGTGATGAACAAACAGGCGGGGCGGCTCGCCCCGGATTTCGCTCTGCTGGGCGGCGATCTGGCCTACGGCGACAATGTGGACGCGACGCGGTTGGTGGATTTTTTCCAATCGTGGATGGTCCATGCCCGAGGGCGGGACGGTCGTCTGATTCCGATGGTCGCGGTGATCAGCAACCACGAAGTGCAGCGCGGCTACCGCGGGCGCCCGGAGGTGGAAGCCTCGCAATTCTATACGCTGTTCGGGTTTCCCGGCGGGAAGGCGCGCCACGTATTGGATTTCGGGTCGTATCTGTCGCTGGTGAATCTGGATTCGGAGTATACCGAGGCGATCAAGGGCGCGCAGGCGGCATGGCTGGGCGAGACGCTGGCGGCGCGGGCGGAGCAGACCTTTCTTTTCGCCTGTTATCACTTCCCGGCCTATGGAACGTCGAAGGCTCCGGCGCCGGGCACGCTGCCGATCGACCATCCGCGCGCCATCGCGATCCGCACGCACTGGATGCCGCATCTGGAGCGCCACGGGGTGACTGCGGTGTTTGAGAACGACCACCATAATTTTAAACCCGAAATCCGGAGTAGGAGCCGATGAGATGGCGCAAGAAGTTGGATCAGATGGTCGTTCGTGAATCCCGAGGTGCACTGAATAGTGCATTGAGCGGGTGAACAAACGAGCAGATGACCAGCAGATTGCGCCAGA
>JBBRHC010000293.1:0-4800 GCA_038223295.1 Opitutales bacterium | reverse complement strand
CGACCTCGAAGGGTATGCCGTCCTTCGCCAGCGTGCGCGCTTCCTCGCCGCCCCGGCCGAATATGTAGGGATCGCCACCCTTCAGTCGTACGACCTTCTTCCCTTCACGGGCGTGCTTCACCAGCAGCGTCTCGATCTCCTCCTGCGGCACCGAGTGGAAACCCGCCTTCTTGCCCACATACACGACCTCGCACTCGGGTCGGCACCATTTTACCAGCTCGGGATGAACGAGATAGTCATAAACGAGCACATCGGCGGCGGAGATGAGTTCCTTCGCGCGAAACGTGACCAGACCAAGATCGCCGGGACCGGCGCCAACGAGATGAACGATACCGAGGGAAGACATGAGAGGGCGTAAACGGAGGTTTCGACACAGAGAGCCACAGAGCTCGGACACGGAGGCCACGGAGGCCCGGAAGTAAACGCCCGAGGATCGGGCAAAAGAAGCTAGGTTTAAAAATCAGTGGATGGGAACTCTGTGTCCGGGCTCCGTGACCTCTGTCGCTAAATCCGAAATCCGAAATGCCCGAGCATCGCGCGTGCCGTTTGCTCGGGCGCGTCGATCTCCGCATCGCTGAGCGGCAGGCTGCGCAGGCCAATTTCGTGATGATAAAACCAGAGCGTGTCGGCCGTCACATGCGCCGCGAAGGCCGTCTGGCACCCCCCGCCCAACGCCGCCTGAAACTCCCGCTCCAGCGTCACCGCGCGGAAAGTGCGGTGATCCAGCACCGCACGCAGTCGCCCGGCATCCGCCATGCGCGTTTGCAACGCGATCGCCGCTTGGCCGACCGCGGGCACCATCCTGGCGCAATCGAGAGCATGAAACTCCACGCCCTGCCACCCACCGATGCCGAGGCGGCGCAGCCCGGCCGCCGCAAGCACCGTCGCGTCCGCCACGTGATTCTGGGCGATCTTGCGCAGCCGCGTGTCCACGTTGCCCCGAATCTCGCAAAACTGCGCGTCTGGAAACAACATTGCCAACTGCAAACGGCGGCGCGGGCTGCCGGTCGCGACGAGCGCGGGCGCATCCAAACCCTCGCGGATGACCAGAATGTCGCGCGGGTCTTCGCGGGGCAGGTAACCCGCCACCGTCAGTCCGTCCGGCAATGCGCCGGGCAGATCCTTGCAACTATGCACGGCCACGTCGGCGTCGCCGCGCAGCAGAGCCTCCTCGAGTTCCTTGGTGAAGAGCCCTTTGCCGCCCTGTTTCTCCAGCGACCACTCGGTGCGCTGATCCCCGGTGGTGACGATTTTGAGTAGCTCGATTTCGCACCCGAACGCCGCGTGCAGATGCGCCGCCACCTGTTCGGTCTGGGCCAGCGCGAGCGGGCTTTTGCGGGTGGCGAGGGTGAGTTTTTTCAAAGGCAAGGGCGGGGTATCTAGACTACAGGAGCGAGGAGCGAGGAGCGAGAAGCTAGGAGGGAGGACCTAGAATGAAAAAGGCCGCGGCACAATGGCCACGGCCTAATCAGCGTCATTCGATAGTCCGTCTTCTCTGTTCTAGCTCCACACTCCTAAATTCTTCACTCCGAATCAGTTCGCATACGCACCCTGCACCCCGCCGATGTTGCGCTTGGGCATCCAGGGCATGAGGCCGCGGAGGCGCTCGCCGGTCTTCTCGATCGGGTGGGCTTCGCCGGCCTTGAGCAGCTTGTTGTAGTTCTTCAGGCCGCCCTTGTACTCGGCCACCCACTGTTTCACGAACTTGCCGGATTGGATCTCAGCCAGGATCTTCTTCATCTCCTTCTTGGTGTTCGCATTGATGATGCGGGGACCGCGGGTGATGTCGCCGTATTTGGCGGTCTCGGAGATCGAGAAACGCATGCCGGAGATACCCTTTTCGTACATGAGATCGCAGATGAGCTTCAGCTCGTGGAGGCACTCGAAGTAGGCCATCTCGGGCTGGTAACCGGCCTCGACGAGGGTCTCGTAGCCCGCCTGCACGAGGGCGGAGGCGCCGCCGCAGAGCACGGCCTGCTCGCCGAAGAGATCCGTCTCGGTCTCTTCCTTGAAGGTGGTCTGAAGCACGCCGGCGCGGGTGCTGCCGATGCCCTTGGCCCAAGCGAGGGCGCACTTCTTGGCGGTCTTGGACTTGTCTTGGGCGATGGCGATCAGGGCGGGCATGCCTTTGCCTTCGACGTAGAGGCGGCGGACCATGTGGCCGGGGCCCTTGGGAGCGACCATGATGCAGTCGATGTTCTTGGGCAACTCGATGAGGCCGAAGTGGATGGCGAGGCCGTGCGAGAAGACGAGGGTCTTGCCCTTGGTGAGGTTGGGCTCGATGTCCTGTTTGTAAACGTCGGCCTGCTTCATGTCGGGGAGGCCGACGAGGATGACGTCGGCCTGCTTCACGGCCTCGGCGGTCGAGACGACGGTGAAGCCGTGCTGCTCGGCGACGGGCTTCGACTTGGAACCTTCATAGAGGCCGATGATGACCTTCACGCCGGACTCCTTGAGATTCAGGGCGTGGGCGTGGCCCTGGGAACCGTAGCCGAGGACGGCGATGGTCTTGTTCTTATAAAAGCCGAGGTCGGCGTCTTTGTCGGTGTATACTTTGGCGGGCATGTTGGGAAAATGGAGGGTTGGGGTGCGGATACGTCGGGAAAATTCTGTCTCCGTCGGGGCGCTGCGGCTCCCGGCGGAGGGAACGGCCTAGCGCTTTAGCGCCAGGGTGCCGGTGCGGGCGAGCTCGAGGATCCCAAAGGGCGCGAGCAGATCGAGGAAGGCGGTCACTTTGCCGCTGTCGCCGACCAGCTCCACGATGAGCTCGCTGTGGTCCACGTTGACGATCTTGGTGCGGAAAATCTCGCAGATCTGCATGACCTCCGAGCGGGACTTGGCGTCCGCCTTGACCTTCACGAGGACGAGTTCGCGTTTCACCGCCTCGCCCTCCTTGAAGTCGGTCACATCGACCACGTTGACGAGTTTGCGGAGCTGCTTGATCGAGAGATCGAGCGCGGACTCGTCGCCCTTCAACACCGCCGTGATGCGGGAGAGGGCGGCGTCGTGGGTGGGCGCGACGTTGAGCGAGTCGATGTTGAAGCCGCGACCGGAAAACAAGCCGGTGACGCGGGCGAGAACACCAAACTTGTTCTCAACGAGGATCGAGATCGTGTGACGCATTGCGGATGGGTTTTACGGGAAAAAGTGGAGGGTTTTTTCGTGGTGGACGCTGAGGGACTCGAACCCCCGACACCCTCGGTGTAAGCGAGGTGCTCTAACCAACTGAGCTAAGCGTCCGAACCAAAGGGAGGAAATGAGCAAAGACGGACGCGCGGTGACAAGGGTTTATTTGTCAAAGCGCCCGCGAGGGCCGCGCCAGGCATCGCGCGGCGGGGGCAAATCAGCTCTCGGCGACGGTCGCCGCGCGATCACTCAGCAGCCAGCCCTCGCGGCACATCAGCTCGGCGTTTTGCACCGCGTTGAGCGCGGCGCCCTTCCAGAGGTTGTCGCCGCTCACCCAGAAGGAGAGGCCGTTGTCGAAGGCGGTGTCGACGCGCAGGCGGCCCACGCCGCACTTCACCTGCTCGGCGAAATCCAGAGGGGTCGGATACTTCTTCGCGGCGGGATCGTCCACCAGCGTCGCGCCGGGGAAGGCCGCGATGGCAGCGCGCGCCTGCTCGACGTTGACCGGCCGCTCGAACTCCGCGTTGACCGCGATCGAGTGTGCCCGCACCACCGGCACGCGCACACAGGTGGCCGAGACCTTGAGCCCCGGCAGGCCCATGATCTTGCGGCTCTCCAGACGCATTTTCTCCTCTTCGCCGGTGTAGCCGTCCGCCCCGAACGTATCAATCTGGGGGATACAGTTGAACGCGATCTGGCAGGGATAAACTTTCGCCACCAGCGGCCGGCCCGCCGAGTGCGCCGCCACTTGGTCGGCGAGTTCCTTCACCGCCTCCGCACCCGTGCCGGACACGGATTGGTAGGTAGCGACGAAGATGCGCTTCAGCCCGAAGAGCTGATGCAGCGGCCACAGGCCCATCAACATCACCGCCGTGGAGCAGTTTGGGTTGGCGATCAGACCCTGGTGCGTTCGCAGCGACTCGGGGTTGATCTCGGGCACGACCAACGGGATACCGGACTGCTGGCGGTAGGCGGAACTCTTGTCGATCACGGTGCAGCCGCTGGCGATGGCGTCGGCCGCGAGCGCACGGGTCACCGAGCCGCCGGCCGCGAAAAACGCGAGGTCCACGCCCGCGAAGGCCCCCGCCTTCGCCTCCTCGACCACGTAGGTTGTGTCGCCGTGCTTCACGGTTTTGCCCGCCGAACGCGCCGAGGCGAAAAGCCGCAACGCACTCATCGGGAAACTACGCTCGTGCAGCAGACGGACGAGCTCTTGACCGACCGCGCCCGTGGCGCCGACGATTCCGACAACGTAATGACGCGTGTGTACCATGGATGAAAATTTGGAGTTGTTGAACAAAACCCGCGCCGCGCTCGGCATCAAGCCCGCAGACCGCCTGCTCCTCGTGCGCATCGCCACCCAGACTCTGCAGTTTTTCCGCAAGGGCGAACTCGTGCGCGCCCACCCCGTATCCACCTCGCTCCGCCCCCCGAGCAACTTACAAGATTCCCTCGGCACCCCGCTCGGCCTGCACGAGATCGCCGAGCGCATCGGCGGCGAACAGCCCGCCGGCATGGTTTTCAAAGGCCGCCGCCCCACCGGCCGGCACTTCGCCGAGCACGACGACGACGGCAACCTCATCACCAGCCGCATCCTATGGCTGCGCGGCCTCGAACCGGGCGTGAACGCCGGCCAATCCCCCGCCGGCGCGGTCGTCGATACCCACGCCCGCT
>JBBRHC010000292.1:0-4851 GCA_038223295.1 Opitutales bacterium | reverse complement strand
GTGGTGTTTCTGTTGGATGTCTTTGTTGTGGGTTTTTATTTCGTGGGGGGGACGCCGGAACTGATGACGGATTGTGCGGGCTGGGTGCGTCTGGTGACCCTCTCGTCGCCGGCGAACGTGTTGATCGCGATCGCGTATTCCGCGTATTTCATCGCGAAATACGAGGCGACGCCGGGCAAACGGCTGCTGGGGCTGCGGGTGGTACGGGCCGATGGCGGCCGGGTGAGCACGGGGCGGGTGATCGGGCGCTACTTCGCGGAGCAGTTGAGCATCCTGACGTTTTTCGCGGGTTACGTGATGGCGGCCTTCGACGATGAGAAACGCGGGCTGCACGACTATCTGTGTGACACGCGGGTGGTGAAGGGTGCGCGCGAGGAGGCCAACCCGCCGCGCGCGGAAGTGGTGGCGAGCGAGCCGTAGAGGGAGGCGCCGGACGCGGGGCGTCGGGGGCGGCGGGCGCGGCAAAGGTTGCGTAGGCGGGGAACCGGGGCGGGCGGGCGCGCTCCCAAGGAGCGCGGGCGCGGCTGATTTGTCGGGCCCGCAGCCTTGGCCAAACATGTCTCTCCTTCGCCTCACGACTTGGTTTTCCCCGCTGCTCTTGCTCGGCGCGCCCGGCGGCGGGCTTTGCGCGAGCGAGGTCGGGCCGGGTGCGGGGGCAAACGTCGCGATGGGTGTGACGCAGCCCTTTGCGCTGGGGCCGGGCGAGCGGCTGGTGTTTCAGGTGCAGTGGAAATGGTTTGCCCGCGCGGGGCGCATCCAGGTGGCGGCCGACGATCCCGAGGCGGAGCAGGCGGGGGAAGCGGCCGGGTTGTCCGGGGCGACGGCGAAGGGGCGGGCGGAAACGCCGCCGCGGCGCATTCTGGTGAACATCGCGAGCGACGGGGCGGTGGCGTGGCTTTTTGCCTACCAGGCGAGCGGCGAGTCGTTCTTCGACCCGGTGACGGGGCGCATGCTTTCGGGGAGTTACGAGAGCCAGGGGGGGCGCAAGCGGCAGGCGCGGACCATCGAGTTTGACGCGGAAAAACGCATCGCGCGGTATCGCGACACTCTGGATCCGACTCGCGACGAGGACATCCCGCTGCCGGAGGGCGATCCGGTGGATCTGATCACGTGTCTGGTGACGGCGCGGCACTGGCGGATGGAGCCGGGCGACACGCGGGAGATCCTGGTGCAGGTGGACAAAAAGATCTATCCGATCCGGCTGCGAGCGGTGGGGCGCGAGACGCTGCGCACCGGGCTGGCGAGTTTTCCGGCGTTGCTGATCGTGCCGGAGCCGGTGGGCGTGCCGCGCGGGTTGTTTCGCGCGGGTGGCGGGATGCGCATCTGGATCGAGGACGCGCCGCGCGCCCTGCCGCTGCGCGTGGAGGTGAAGACTCGCTCCGGGCCCATCGTCGCCGACCTGGTGGAGTATCAACCGCCCCGGCCGGGGCCGGGGGAGGCGGCGGGTCAGAGCCTGCCGGTGGCGGGCGAGGGCGAGGGGGAGAGGGCGGCGGTGGGGCGGCGGGGGAGACGGTGAGGGCGGGGTGGGGTCGCGAGGAGGAGGGTAGGTCGGACTACGCCCTCAGACGACGGCGTGGACGTGGATGGGGTGGGTTTTGCCCTTCACGGGGGTGGGGCCGAGGTCGCGGAGGGGGACGGGTGCGAGGAGGGCGGCGCGGGTGAAGTCGCTGATGATGATGTCGGTGTCGAATTCGGGGCGGCGGGTGAGGGTCTGGAGGCGGGCGGCAAGGTTAACGCCGTCGCCGATGACGGAGTAGTTGAGTCGGCGGTGGGAGCCGATGTTGCCGGCGACGACGCGGGCGGTGTTGATGCCGACGCCGAAGCCGAGGGGCGGGCGGCCTTCGGCGGCGAGTTCCCGGTTGAGGGCGGCGAGGGCGGCGCGCATGGCGAGGGCGGCGCGGACGGCGCGGTCGGCGGAATCGGGCGCGGCGACGGGGGCGCCGAAGAGGGCCATGATTTCGTCGCCGATGTATTTATCGATGACGCCGCCCTCGGCTTCGAGGGCGGCGCTCATGCGATCAAGGTAGCGGTTGAGCAGGGCGACGAGATCGGGGGCGGAGAGGCCTTCGGAGAGCGGGGTGAAGCCGCGCAGGTCGGCGAAGAGCACGGTGACCACGCGCTCTTCGCCACCGAGGGCGGCGCCGTCGCGCACGAGGCGGGCGGCGACCTCGGGGGAGACGTTTTTATCGAGGAGGTCGCGCACGAGGTCGCGCTCGGCGAGGCCGGTGCTCATGGCGTTGAAGGCGGTGGCGAGGGTGCCGAATTCGTCGCGGCGGCGGAGGTCGAGGCGCGTGTCGTAGTCGCCGGCGGCGATGAGGCGGGTGTGGTCGGCGAGGTGTTGCACGGGGCGGCTGAGCGAGCGGGCGAAACGGAGGGCGATGAGCAGGGCGAGGGCGAGCAGGCCGGCGCCGGCGAGGAGGAGGAGGGACTGGAGGCGGCGGGTGGGGGCGAGGCGGGCGTCGAGGGAGGAGAGCACGAAGACGGAGGCGCCGGCCTCGGCGAAATCGGGCACGGTGGCGCGCAGGACGAGGAAACGTTCGCCGACGAGATCGAGAGTCTGATGGGGGACGGCGCGAGGCGGGGTGGTGGACGCGTGGGCGACCGGCGGGCGGGCGGACGGAGCGGGGGCGGCGGGGGCGAGGCGGGCGAAGGCGGCGGTGAGGCCGGTGGGCAGGGTGGAGGCGATGGGGCGGCCGTCGGCGCGGAGGATAACGACGTCGAGGGCGGAGCGTTGGCCGAGGTCGGCGGCGAGGGCGTCGTCGATGCGTTGGCCGAGGCCGACCCAGGCGACGAGGTCGGGGGCGAGCATGGGGACGAGGACGAATTTATGGAAGCGGTCGCCGAGCCAGACGCAGCCCTGGGCGCGATCGGTGTCGCGGGCGTCGGCGCGGGCGATGAGCGGGGCGAAGGGGCGGGTGTTCGCGGCGGGGGCCTCGGAGCGGCCGTGGGCGGCGCGGGTATCGCCCTCGGGGGTGACGAGGACGAGGAGGTCGGCGATGCCGGGGGCGGCGTCGTTGACGCGGTCGATGTGGCTGCGGAGGTTGGACTTTAGGGTGAGGGCGTCGGTGTCGGCGAAGGCGCGTTTGAAGGCGTAGTCGGCGGCGAGGAGGGAGGCGAGGGCGGCGGCGTGGTCGAACTGGCGATCAAGGAGGTTTTGAAAGGTCTCGGCGGCGCGGTCGAAGCGGTCGCGGATCTCGGCGATGGCCTCGCGCTCGGCGGACCAGTTGACCACGAGGAGCATCACGCCCAGGACGGCGGCGACGAGGCCGGCGAGGAGGAGAAGGACGCGGACGCGGAAACGCATGGGGTCGGGGTGAGGGGCGAGCGGCGAAGGGCGAAGGGCGAAGGGCGGGGGGGCGGGGGTTAGTAGGATGAACCGGGGTCGGTGAGGGAGCGGCGGACGGGGTGGCGGTCGCGGCGGAGGGTGAGCGGGAGGGTCTCGGCGAGCGGGGTCTCGTCGGCGAGGACGAGTTCGGTGACGAGGGGTTTGGCGAGGCGGTGGTGCCAGATCTCGCGGCGGTAGCGGCCGGCGGGGGCGGTGAGGCGGACGAGGCCGTCGGTCTCGGAGCGGGCGAACCAGGGGGTGTCGAGCACGACGACGTAGCTGCGCATCCAGTCATGGATGTTGCACCCGACGGAGACGACGCCGGGCTGGTCGAGGACGACGGCGGGGATGGTGTCGCCGCCGTGGAGCGGGAGGTCGAAACGTTTGGCGGGGGAGAGCGAGTAGACGTGGTGCTGGATCCTGTCCTCGTTGGGGAAACGCACGGCGGCGCCGACGCGGACGGCGACCACGAGGGGGATAAATTCGCCGTCGCGCTGGGCGATGATCAGCCCGGGCGGGGGCGGCGCGGGCGGGGGCGGTCGATCAAGCGGGAAGAGGGAGACGACGGCGTCGGCGACGGGTTTGCCCTTGGCGTCGGTGAGGGTGAGCAGGTGTTCGGCGGCGGGCAGTCGGGCGGGGGCGAGGGCGAGCAATCCGGCCAGGACCGGAAGGAGGAGTCGGGGCGTCATCGGGGGAAGCTGGGGAGGGGGGCGCGGGAAGGAGACACAAAAAAGGCGCCGGGTGCGCGGCGCCGGGGAGGAGGAGCGTTGGGGGTGGGGTGGCGGCGTGGCGGGCGTGGTGCGGGTGGCTGAGGGGAGCAAAAGGCGGCCCGAGGGAGCGCAGGACGGTCGTCGTGCAGGGGCGCTCAGGGACGCAGGAGGGGTTCGAGGCCGGTCCAGACGGTGGCGGCCATGAGGCGGTGGCCGGCTTCGTTGGGGTGGATGGCGTCGGCTTGGTTGAGGTCGCGCAGGCCGCCGACGCCGTTGAGGAGGAAGGGGACGAAGGCCCAGTTTTTTTCCCGGGCAAGGGCGGGGAAGACGGCGTCGAAACGGGATGCGTAGTCGCCCATGCTGGTGGGCATGCGCTGGCCGAGGAGGAGGATGCGGACGGAGGGATTCTTGGCCTGCACGCGGGCGGCGATGGCGGCGAGGTTTTGGGTGACGAGGGCGGGGTCGAGGCCGCGGAGGCCGTCGTTGCTGCCGAGGGCCAGGACGAGGATGGCGATGGGCTGGCGGGAGACCCAGTCGATGCGGCGGAGGCCGCCGGAGGTGGTGTCGCCGGAGACGCCGGCGTTGATGACGCGCCAGCGGGGGGCGCCGGGCGGGGCGGAGGCGGCGAGGGCCTCGAGTTTTTGCTGGATGAGCGCGGGGTAGGCCTGGGCGAGCGGGTCGGGGAGGCCGTAGCCGGCGGTGAGGCTATCGCCGAGGATGAGGATGGTTTGCGGGGAGTCGGCCTGGGCGGCGGCAAAGCCGGGGAGGGCAAGGGATAGGACGAAGACAACGAAGGCGCGGAGCATGATGCTGGGA
>JBBRHC010000291.1:0-4857 GCA_038223295.1 Opitutales bacterium | reverse complement strand
AAGTCACCCTCTCCAAAAAGTAAACGCCCCCACCTCTCCGTCCCTTCCCGTAGGATTGAACGTAAGCTCAATAAAACCACAGCCCTTCCCATGCTCCTCTGCGTCGATATCGGCAACACCCACACCCACCTCGCCCTGCATCACGACGGCGCCCTCACCGCCCACCAGGACATCCCCACCCCCCTCCTCGACGCCCCCGCCAGCCCCCTCCGCGCCCTCATCGCTTCTCTTCGCGACCCTTCGCGTCCCTCGCGGCCCAACTCCGCCTCCGCGCTCCCCTCCGGCTCCTCGTCTCCTCGCCCCCTCGCCCCCTCGTCACTCGACAACGCCGCCTCTCGCCCCTCGCCCCTCGCCTCTCGCCCCCGCATCGCCTTCTGCTCCGTCGTCCCCGCCGCCACGCCAAAACTCCTCGCCCTCGCCGCCGCCGCCGGCCTGCCCGCCTGGCAGCTCACCCACCACGTCCGCCTCGGCGTCCCCATCACCTACCCCCGCCCCGCCGAAATCGGCCAGGACCGTCTGGCCAACGCCGCCGGCGCCCACGCCCTCGCCCCCGGCCGCCCCGCCATCGTCATCGACCTCGGCACCGCCGTCACCTTCGACCTCGTCACCCCCGAGGGCGGCTACGAAGGCGGCATCATCACCCCCGGCCCCGCCCTAGTGACCCGTTACCTGCACGAGCACACCGCCCAGCTCCCCCTCGTCACCGATTTAACCACCCCCATCACCAGCGTCATCGGCAAATCCACCACGGAGGCCATCCGCATCGGCGCCGTCGTCGGCTACGCCGGCCTCATCCAGGCCTTGCTCGACGCCGTCCTCGCCGAGTTCGCCGCGCGCGGCCTGCCCCCCGCCGAGATCTTCCTCTCCGGCGGTGCCGCCCAGGTCGTCCACGGCCGCCTCCGCCAGCCCGCCCGCACCGTCCCCGACCTCACCCTGCTCGGCCTCGCCGCCGCCCACGCGCTAAACCACCCACCCTGACGCAACATTGGTCATTGGCCATTGGTCACTGGTCCTTCCCACTCCTCGCACCCGCGATTTTTACCCATGCCCTCCGCTCCCGCCCATGCCTGAACCCTCCATCGTCGTCCGCGACCTCGTCAAAACCTACGCCGGCCACCCCGCCGTGCGCGGCGTCAGCTTCGAGGTCGCCCAAGGCGAGATCATCGGCCTCCTCGGCCCCAACGGCGCCGGCAAATCCACCACCCTGCGCATCCTCACCGGCTTCCTCCCCGCCACCTCCGGCCACGTCACCGTCTGCGGCATCGACGTCGCCACCCACCCCGCCGACGTCAAAAACCTCCTCGGCTACATGCCCGAGAACAACCCCCTCCCGGACGACATGCGCGTCCAGGAGTACCTCTACTTTCGCGCCCGCCTCAAAGGCCTCCGCCGCCGCCAGCTCACCCCCCGCATCGACGAGGTCGTCCACCTCTGCGACCTCGGCCGCGTCCGCGACCGCATCATCGGCAAACTCTCCAAAGGCTTCCGCCAACGCGTCGGCATCGCCGACGCCATCCTCGCCGAGCCCCCCGTCATTATCATGGACGAGCCCACCATCGGTCTCGACCCCCACCAGATCCTCGCCGTCCGCGATCTCATCGCCGGCCTCCGCGGCCGCATGACCGTCCTCATCAGCTCCCACATCCTCCCCGAGATCGAGGCCACCTGCGACCGCGTGCTCATCGTCAACCAGGGCCGCGTCGTCGCCGCCGGCACCCCCGCCAGCCTCCGCCACGAGTTCTTCGGCCCCGGCCATTACGCCCTCGAACTCGCCGGCCCCCTCGACGTCCTCCCCGCCCTCCTCGCCACCCTCCACCCCACGCTCGCCCTCCTCCCCCCCTCGCCCGACGCCCCGGAAACGCCGCCCCCCGGCTCGGCTCCCGAGCTCTTTGCCACCCTCCGCCTCGCCGCCGCCCCCGACGCCCCCGACCTCCGCGAAGCCCTGGTCAACGCCCTCGCGCACGACCCCCGCTACCGCCTCCGCGCCCTCGCCCGCACCCGCCACACCCTCGAGGAAGTCTTCCTCGCCGCCACCCACGCCAAAGCCGCCTGAAAATGGAAAAAGGAGTCAGGAGCGAGAAGTCGGAAGTCGAGCCGCTGATAGGAGCCCACTGCCCCCCTTACCCCTCTTTCCGGCCACGCCATCGTTCCGCCTTCCGACTCCCGCATTCCGACTCCTGACTTCTTCTTCCTCCGCCATGCGCCTCTTCCGCATCCTCCTCGCCCATGAGCTCCGCATGCTCCTCGTCAGCCCCGCCACCTACATCGCGGCCACGCTCTTCCTGCTCGTGATGGGTTTCATTTTCGCAGGCATCCTGGAGACCTTCACCGCCGCCGCCCAGGAAGGCTCCCCCGCCGCCCTCTTTTTCCAACTCTTCTGGCTCCCGGTGTTTTTCATGGTCCCGCTCCTTACCATGAAGTGCCTCGCCGAGGAACGCCGCCTCGGCACCCTGGAGACCCTGCTCACCACCCCCGTCACCACCCCCCAGGTCGTGCTCGCCAAGTTCTTCGCCGCCTACGCCCTCTACCTCGCGCTCTGGGCCGCCACCGCCGGTTTTTTCTACATCCTCACCCGCTTCGCCGGCCCCGCCCAGGCGCTTGACCTCGGCCCACTGCTCGGCGGCTACCTTTTCATCGCCGTTTCCGGCACCTTCTTCATCGCCGTCGGCGTGCTCGCCAGCTCCCTCACCCGCAACCAGGCCGTCGCCGGCATCCTCGCCTTCGTCCTCCTGCTCCTCCTCGTCATCGGCACCCGATTCGCAGGCACGCTCGAGCTGCTCAAACTCGACTCCATGGCCACCGCCCGCTCCGCCATCGAGTACATGCAAATCTTCACCCACCTCGACGACTTTACCCGCGGCGTTGTCGATACCCGCCAGGTCCTCTACTATTTCAGCGGCGCCACCCTCGCCCTCATCCTCGGCATCCTCGGCGTCGAGGCCAAACAACTCCACAGCTAACCCACCGCCAAAGAAGCCAGGATTCAGTAGTCAGTAGTCAGAATCCCCCTTCACCACCCTCCTCCCTCAGCTCTCAGGCATCCTCCTTCCTCCCATCTCCTGTCTCCTGTCTCCTGACTCCCTTCGCCCTTCGCCCTTCGCCCTTCTCTTCCGTGTCCTCCTTTGCCTCCGCCCGCCGCCGCCGCACCGCCCACCTCCTCGCCCAGGCCGTGCTCGTGCTGACCCTCGTCGCCGGGCTCAACTACCTCGCCACCCGCCACGCCTGGCGCATCGACCTCTCCCGCCACTCCCGCCACTCCCTCTCCCCCGAGACCCGCTCCTACCTCCGCGACCTCGCCGCCCCGGTCAAAATCATCGTCACCCTCGACGACAACAGCACCGAGGACTCCGTCGCCCAGGCCTTCCGCGACATCCGCACCCTCCTCCGCGACTACGCCGAAGCCTCCGCCGTCAACCCCGCCGCCCCCGTCACCCACGAATTCGTCGACGTCTACAAAAACCGCGCCGCCGCCCGCAAATACGATGTGCAGGAACCCAACACCATCGTCGTCCTCTCCGGCGACAAACGCCGCGTCGTCCACCTCGACGAGATCTACCGCCTCAAAAACGGCGAAAAAACCGACTTCATCGGCGAGCAAGCCTTCACCGCCGCCATCCTCGACGTCACCCGCGCCGGCCGCCAAAAAATCTACTTCCTCGCCGGCCACGGCGAGATGGATCCCTCCGACTCCGACCCCGCCCGCGGCCTCTCCGTGCTCCGCGACGAACTCCGTCTCCGCAACTTTGAGCTCGAGATCCTCGACTTCGCCACCGCACGCGCCATCCCCCCCGACGCCGCGCTCCTCATCATCGCCGCCCCCCAGGGCCGCTACAGCCCCGAGGCCCAGGAACTCCTCCGCCGCCACCTCTCCACCTCCGCCGGCCGCCTCCTCCTCCTCCTCGCCCCCGGCGCCCCCCACGGCCTCGACGACCTCCTCTACGACTGGGGCGTGCTCGCCGACGACGTCCTCATCCTCGACCAGGGCCCCGACGGCCGCGCCGACGGCGGCGACATCATCATCTACCCCGCCAACTCCGGCCAGCCCGTCGTCGATTTTCTCGCCTCCAATAAAATCGCCCTCCGCTTCGGCCCCTCCCGTTCCATCCGCGCCGACCCCGGCCGCTCCCTCGACCCCGGCCTCACCGTCCTTCCGCTCGTCGTCACCTCCTCCACCGCCTGGGGGGAGCGCGCCTACCGCCAGCGAGGCACGCCCGTCTTCGACCCCGCCACCGACCTCCCCCCCCGCCTCGGCGTCGGCACCGCCTCCGAACGCGCCACCCCCAAGGGCAAACTCCCCTTCACCGTCCGCAGTGGCCGCCTTGTGGTCATCGGCGATGGCGACTGGATCGCCAACTCCCGCCTCGCCGCCGGCGGCAACGCCATCCTCGCCTTCGCCGCCGTCAACTGGCTCGTCGACCGCGACACCCAGCTCCAGCTCCCCCCCCGACCCATCGAGAAATTCCAACTCTCCCTCACCACCGCCCAGCTCGGCCGCCTCCGCCTCACCCTCCTCCTCGCCCTCCCCGCCGCCACCGCCCTCCTCGGCCTGCTCGTCTACTGGAACCGCCGCCGCTGACGTCCCGCTGCTCGCACGCAATTATAAATCTTAAATCGCAAATCACAAATCTTCCGTGCGCTCCAAAGTCACCTTCCTCCTCCTCGCGCTCAACCTCGTCCTCTTCGGTTACCTCGTGCTCTCCGAGCGCCCCTGGTCCGCCACGCAAAAGATCGTGGAAAACCGCCGCCGCGTCCTAGGCCCCGAAGCCGCCAACCTCTCCGCCATCGAGATCGCCCTCTACGAGCCCCCCGCTCCCTCCGATGGTAGCCCGCTGCGGGAGCAGCGGGACTCCGCCACGC
>JBBRHC010000290.1:0-4877 GCA_038223295.1 Opitutales bacterium | reverse complement strand
GCGGCGACGGTGGGATCGGTGCTGAGCAAAAACTCGTCGAGATCGTAGATAAAATCCCCGTCGAAATCGCTGCGCGCGGACTGGTCGAGGTTGCCGAAAAACCAGCGCTCCCAGTCGTCGGGGATGGCATCGCCATCGAGGCTGGCGTCGGAGAAAGGATCGGTGCCTTGACGGAGCTCGTCGCCGTTGGTCACACGATCCCCGTCGAAGTCGGCGGTGAGCAGATCGGAATCGGGATCGGCGGTGAAGACCAGGCGCAGGAAGAGGGCCGGGGAATTGGTCTCAAAATCAACGCCCGCCACCGCGTCGGTGCCGAGTGTCGCGTAGGGGAAATAGGCCCAGGCCGCGCGCAGATCCTCGCTTTGTTGCACGAAGTATTAATGGCCGCCGCGCGCCCACCACTGGAAGGAGAAGGGATGGGTGGGATGAGCGGGATAGTGGATCAGCCGCGCGCCGGAATTATCGTCCTCGGCGTTGGGCGGCGCGGGCTGGGCGCGCAGCCCCGACGCGGTAAGCAGCGCCAGTGCGGTGAACAAAATAGTGCACCGGGCGAGGCCGAAACGGAAAAGAAAACCAAGGAGGTGACCCAAGCGCGGCGCGGTGGAAGCGACTAGGGTCGGACGGACAGCAGGCATGGCGGACGCGGCGGCGGTGGTGGTGATCGTTTGCATCGGGCTAGAGGGCGCTCAGCGGCGGACGACCGGGGCGACCGGGGCGAAGTTGATCACCGTATCGCGCGGCGGGGGCGGGTTGTCCCGCAGGTAGGCTTCGCGCGCGGTTTGCAGGGTTTGGCGGCGCTGGTAAGCGGTGCGCAGTTCCGCTTCGTGGACGCGGTAATACTCGTGAAAGGCATCCATAAACACAAACGCGTCATCGGTCGTGTAGGCGGCCTCGATACCAAAAGGAAACATGGTGCTATCGGGGACAGCGGCCGCCAAGGGCTCGGGTTGCGATGAGGGGGCCTGCACGACGTAATAGCCTGCCGGGCGTTGCAGGAGGACTGCGTCGGCGGGCACGCGTGCAGCCAAGAGATCGCGCGTGGCGGTTGCGGTAGCTGCGTCCGCGACCAGGCTCTCGGCACTGACGGCCATGAAATAATCGTAATCGGCCTGTGCGGTCGCAAATTCGCCGGTGCCGCTGAAGAGCAAAAAGTTTATCGGACTGAACACGTGGAAATCACGGCCCTCGCGCGACCAGCGAAGCTCGGTGATACCGCCTTCATAAACCGTGGCGGATAACATCAAGAAATGGCGCGGTCGGGCCGATGCCTCGTCGTCTTCCAGCGCGGAATCCGTAGCGCTCGCGGCTTCGGCGGTCTCGGTCGAGCGCAAAAATGGTGGGGCGAAGACGCGGGGCGCGGCCGGGGCGGTGCGATTGTAGAAGATGCCCCGCTCCCCGAGATCGAGAACGCTGCGATCCAGAGCAGGCCGAGCGTCAAGGCGTTTAAACTCGTCGAGCACGGAGGTGCGTTTGGCGTTTTCCTCCGCCCGCACCAGCCACGCAGCCTCGGTCGCGGTAAGGGGTGCGGCCGAAACCTAGGCTCCAGATCCGGCGGCGAGCTCGGCACCGGCTACGGCTTCACTATACCCTGCGCCGCAGAAGCCGACCAAAGACCAAAGGGCGACTCGCCCAACGAGCGGTAGAAGAAGACGATTCAACGGGAAAACAGAGATGGGCATAAATGGGAGGGGATCCACAACCTGCATTCACAAGCAACTCGGCGGCATCCGGACGCAAAAGAGGGACGCACTTACTTGCGTCCCGTCACAGGCACCTAGGAAAGCCCCACAAGAAGACGCTTTCGATGCGCCCCTGGTCGGGGCGCAGATCGATGAGCGCTTCTTGTGGTCCGAGAAATTTCCCAGGTTTCGTGACGGACGGCAGCCGAAGCTACGCGAAAGAGATATGTAGTTGTCTAATATGGGCAGAATGCGGTGGTGGCTTGGCGGCTACCCGAGGCCGACAATTGCAACGAATGCGTAATCTCCGCACGCTTGCCAGCTTTTATCGGGTACTCACCAAAAATTCACCACATAAACGGCCCACCCGCATCCTCGCTGCACTTCACCGGGGCGCAGCGTATTATTCTTGCGGATACACGAGCACGCGGTCGTGCACCAGCAGCACGATGTCCGGCTTACCATCGCCGGTCACATCCGCGATCACGCACTCGCGGGGCTCCCGACCACCGCCCTGATTACCGAAATAGTGTGGATCGGTCTCGAAAATACGGAAATGCAGGCGTGATGTCCAACCGCCGTCTTCTCCGCTAGCAAGCAACTCGATGGTGTTCTTGGCGATATCAACCGCCACGATCTCCGAGCGGCCGTCAGAATCAATGTCTCCGGATTGCAGATAAAAATAGCGAATATCCGGCAGGTCGCTGGCGTAGGTGCTTTCCGTCTTTAACCCGAAATCCGAAGTGGATCGCCGTGATCTGGCGCAATCTGCTGGTCATCTGCTCGTTTGTTCACCCGCTCAATGCACTATTCAGTGCACCTCGGGATTCACGAACGACCATCTGATCCAACTTCTTGCGCCATCTCATCGGATCCTACTCCGGATTTCGGGTTAAACAGCGGCGGGTGGCGATCGGGTGGGCAAGGGGCGCGAAAGGCGGGATTGCTTGCGACGGGGGTGTGGTTTGCGCTGCGCGTCATGGGTGTGATGAGCGTGCGGGTTTTTTCGGATCTTCATTACCGCGATCCGAGCAGCGGGGTGCGGCAATTGGCCGCGTTGAAGCCTCTTTTCGCGGAGGCGGATGAGATCGTGCTTAACGGCGACACGCTGGATACGCGGCTGCCGGCGGCGGGTGAAACGCTGGCGGAGTTGCGGGGTTTTTTCGGGCGGGTGGGGCCGGCGGTGCGTTTCCTGAGCGGGAACCACGACCCGGATATCTCGGAGGAGGCGGAGCTGCTGCTGGGCGACGGGCGTGTGTGGGTGACGCACGGGGATGTGCTTTTCGACGACATCGTGCCTTGGAGCGAACACCGCGCGGAGTTCGTGCGACGGCTGGGAGTGCTCGAGGCGGGGCTGGCGCCGGAGGAGCGGGCGCGGGTGGAAACGCGGCTGCGGCGGCACCGCGAGGTGTGCGCGGGGTTTCACGGCGAGGCGCGGCACGTGCGGGATCACATCGTGGCGCGAACGAGGCGCGTGGTCGCCACGCTTTTCCCGCCGACGCGGGTTATGGCGATACTGGACTCGTGGCGCGGCACGCCGAGACTGGCGGCGGCGCTGGCGCGGGAGCAGCGGGCGGCGGCGCGGGTGGTGGTGCTCGGGCACACCCACTATCCGGGCGTGTGGCGGGTGCCGGGGCCGGCGGGCGAGCCGGGGGTGACGGTGATCAACACGGGGTCTTACACGCGGCCGTGGGGCGCGTGTTTCGTGGAGCTGTGCGGCGAGCGGGTGCGGGTGGTGCGAATCGTGAAGGTCGGGCGGGAGTTTCGGCCCGGTCGCGTGGTGGCGGAGCTTGGCCTGGGGGATCGTTAGCGCTTGGTCGCGGGCGGGAGTTTTTCGGCGATCTCCTCGAGCGGGTAGGTGATGATCTCGGCGAGGGTCGGATGATACCACGGGGCACGGAGCAAGTCGCGGACGGTGGCGCGCATCGTGAGGGGGCCGGTGAAACAGTGGATCAAATCCGCGGCCTGGGCGCCGACGATCTCGGCGCCGAGGATGCGGCCGCGTTTGGGCTCGGCGATGACCTTCACGTAGCCGCGGGTCTGGCCCATGAGGATGGATTTGCCGTGGTCGTCGAAGGGGTAGCTGGCGACGAGGAAGGGGACTTTTTTCCCGGTGAGTTCGCGTTCCTGGAGGCCGATGGTGGCGAGGGGCGGGTCGGTGAAAACGACGTTGAGGAGCGGGACGTCGGCGGCGGGACGTAGGAGTTTTTCGGATACGCCGAAGGCGTGGCGGGCGGCGAGCTCGCCCTGGGCGACGGCGAGGTGGACGATATCGTGCGGGCCGCAGACGTCGCCGCCGGCGTAGATGTGGGGCGCGCTCGTTTGCTGCCAGCGGTTGGCTTTCACGCGGCCCTCGGTGGTGAGGCGCACGCCGGCGGCGGCGAGGTCGAGCGAGGCGACGTTGGGCTCTCGACCGAGGGCGTTGAAGAGATGGGCGGCGCGGCGGACGAGGGGCTGGCCGTCGGAGAGGAAGGCGACCTCGACGCCCGCGCCGCCGTGTTTGCCGCGGGGGCGGATGGCGGTGATTCGGGTGTCGGTGTGGAGGTCGATGCCCTCGTCTCGGAAGGCTTGCTGCACGACCTCGGAGGCGGCGGGGGAGTGGTCGCTGAGGATGTTTTTCGAGCGCTGGATAAGGGTGACCTTGGCGCCGATGCGGACGAGGAACTGGGCGAGCTCGCAGGCGACGATGCCACCGCCGAGGATGATCACGGATTTGGGGACAAAATCGAGGTCGAGCACGTCGTCGCTGGTCCAGTGCGGGGTGGTGGCGAGGCCGGGGACGGCGGCGGGCACGGCCACGCGGGAGCCGGTGGCGATGAGGAAGTGCCGGGCGGCGAGTTTGCGGCCATCGGCAAGCTGGATGGTGTGCGGGTCGAGGAAGCGGGCGTGGCTGCGGAAGAGGGTGTAGCGTTTCGCGTTGGTCATGGCCTTTTCGCGGTAGGACAAGAAGTCGGCGATGACGTGTTTTTTCCACGCGTGGAGGGCGGGCATATCCACCGTGGCGGAGGGGATGCGCAGGCCGAATTTTTTCGCGTGGCGGGCGTGGTGGAGGAGTTCTGCGGCGTGGAGGAGGGTCTTGGAGGGCATGCAGCCCTTGAGGATGCAGAGTCCGCCGAGCTCGGCGGCGCCGTCCACGATGGCGACGGATTTGCCGAGGTCGGCGGCGACGCGGGCGGCGTTAAAACCGGCGGAGCCGCC
>JBBRHC010000289.1:0-4880 GCA_038223295.1 Opitutales bacterium | reverse complement strand
GCACTTGGGCCATGCGCTTTAAAAACCCTTTTCTGCCACCCTTGTCAGTTTTTTTAACCCCTCCGACTGGCTCCGATTTGGGCCACCGCCATTCCCGCCTCCCGCTCCTTCGTGCCGGGGGAGTTCAGGATGTCTGAGGCTGAATTCGCCGCCTCCGCGCTGGCGGGCGTGTCCGTCGCCCTCGGCCAGTTCACCTTGCCCGCCTGCGCGCTCGCCGGCGGTCTGCTTGCCACGCTGGTCATGCACCGCGCCTCGCAGGTCGAGGGCCGCACCGTGGTCGCCCTCATGCTGCTGGCCGGCGTGGCGCTCAACGCCCTCTTCGGCGCCGGTATCGGCCTCGTGCTCTTTTTCGCCGACGATGACCAGCTCCGCCAGTTCACCTTCTGGACGCTGGGCAGCCTCGGCCGCGTCACCTGGGGCAAACTCGCCGCCGCCGCGCCCTTTTTGCTTTTTGCCGCGCTGCTCATCCCGCGCGAGGCGCGCGCTCTCAACGCGCTTCTCCTCGGCGAGGCCGAGGCCGGCCACCTCGGCATCACCCTCCACCGGGTGAAAACCCGCCTCATCCTCGCCACCGCCGCCGGGGTCGGCGCGGCCGTGGCCCTGGCCGGCGGTGGCGGCTTCATCGGTCTCGTCGTGCCCCATCTCATCCGCCAGTGGCTCGGCCCCGACCACCGGCGGCTTTTACCCGGCTCCGCCCTGCTCGGCGCGGCCCTGCTCCTTCTCGCCGATCTCGCCGCCCGGCTGGTCGCGATCCCGGCCGAGCTGCCGGTGGGCGTCGTCACCGCCGCCCTCGGCGCACCGGTTTTTCTCCATCTCCTCCGCTCCCGTCGCCATGCCCTCGGTTGACTCCTCCAGCGCCGACCACCCGCCGGTCTTTCAGGCGGACGTCGTCTCCGTCCATCGCGCCGGCCGCCCCGTGCTCGACGTCGTCTCCTGCGCGGCGCGGCCCGGCCGCGTGCTCGCCGTGCTCGGCCCCAACGGCGCGGGCAAATCCACCCTCCTCCGCGTGCTCGCCGGAGAGTTTGCCCCCGCCTCCGGCACCGTCGCGTTTGCCGGCCGACCGCTCGCCGCCTGGCCGCTCGCCGCCCTCGCCCTGCGCCGCGCGGTCGTCGGTCAACACAGCGAGCCGGCCTTCCCCTTCACCGCCCGCGAGGTCGTGCTGCTCGGGCGCACCCCGCACCCCGGCAGCGGCGATACCCCGGCCGACCACGCCGCCGCCGACCGCGCGCTCGCGGCGGTGGACCTCGCCGCGCGCGCCGCGCAAAGCTACCCCACGCTTTCCGGCGGTGAGCGCCAACGCGTGCACTTCGCCCGCGCCCTCGCCCAGCTCGACGGCGCGCCGGCCGGCCCGCGCGCGCTCCTGCTGGACGAGCCCACCGCCAGCCTCGACCTCGCCCACCAGCACGGCTTGCTGCGCCTGGCCCGCGATCTCGCCCGTCGCGACGCCCTCGCCGTACTTGTGGTGCTCCACGATCTCAACCTCGCCCTGCGCTACGCCGACGACGTCCTCCTGCTCGCCGCCGGCCGCGTCGCCGCCGGCGGCCCGGTGGCCGGGACGCTCACCGCCGCGCTCGCCAGCGCCCTCTTTGGCCTCTCCCTTCGCCGCGAGGAACTCGCCGACGGCCCCCACCTCGTCGTCAACGCGCAGTGAACCCGGCTCGACGGCCGCCACCGCCGGGACCGCGAACATCCTCCGCGAGGGCCGTCCCCGGCGCGCCGCCACGTCTCGCACGCGAATTGCCGTCACTTCCCAAAGGTCTTTTCCAACTCCGCCCGGATCGCGGCGTAGAGTTCCGCTTCCCACGCGATGCCGGCGAACTCCGGCGCCGCCTCGCCGCGGCGAAAATCCACCGGCATGATCACGGCCCGCACCTTGGCCTTGCCAGCCACCGCGACGAAATAAAACAGCTCCTCGATCGCCGCGTCCCCGAGCGGGATGCACCCGATGGTCACCGCTTTGCCGTGGATAAAAATATCCCCGCCCAACCGCGTGCGCCCGTCGTCCTTCGCCCGCGCACGATCAAACGCGTTGGGATAATCCACTTTGATCGAGAGATGGTGGCGGCTGTTCGGATTGAGGTATTGGATCCCGTACACGCCCTCCGGGATCTGCCCGTCGCCCTCGCGCAGCTTCGGCCCGAGCCCGCCGCTGTAGGCGGTAAATGGATACGCTCGCAGCCGGCCCCGCTCGGCGCCGGGTTTCCGTGCCCAAAGCTCCAGCACCCGCGCGTCCTTCACCGCAACCAGCCGCACCGCGTCGAACCCCGCCGGATCTCCCAGCTCCCGCCCGATCCCCCGCGCCTGCAAATCCGCCACCACCTCCGCCACGCTGCGCCCGTCCGAGCACGAAACGCCCCCGATGAGCAAACCCGCCGCCAGAAAAACCCGCGCCAAAGACTGCCGCATGATCCCGCGAATCCGACCCATCCTCCCCGATTTGTCGATACCTGGATACGGTTCCGTGCCCCCCTGACGCGTTTCGAACAATTTGATCCGCCACCGGATAGGACCGAGAGAGCGGCTAGGACGCTGCCAAATTGTGCGGAGTTTCCAGCACCAGTTCCATCTGAGGAACGCCCGCGCCAACGGTATCGCGACGCACTTTTTTCCAAGATGAACCGAGGCCGGCATCCGCCGCGATCGCCGCCAAATCGAGCCGTTGCAGGAGATCTACCGTGATGGGGCGTTTCGAGTCTCGGAAAATCAGGGCGGCGATGAATTTTGGGGCCGGGCTGGAGCGGAGCACTTCGTGGACGAAACGAGCATCCTCTTCGCGTGCGAACGAAAGGTAATAACAGGTATCGTCGAAGAAAACGGGCCGTCCGTCCACCGGGCCGACGACTTGGAAGCGTGCGGATTTGTGCAGGCCGGAGATGGCCACTTTCCAAGGTGCGAATGCGTATTCGCCGATGCCAAAAAGAGAGAAGGCAACCCTGCCCTGGTAGATTGAACTCTTGCGGGCGAGAAACCGATTCTGGTGGGACCTGAGGTAACGCCAGGTGAGGGGGGCGGTTGTTTCGATGGCTGCGGTGTCGTCGCCCACGAAGCGTTTAGTCACGAGCACACTCTTGCCGGGAATGACGCGGTCGTTGGCCAGATCACTGCATTTGAGCAGAGGGTAAAAGTAGTCGCTTTCCAACCGTAGTTTTTCCCCATCGCCGTTTTCATAAAGCCTTTCAGGCCAACGCTTTAACTCCATCACCGCCGCGCAGTCGTGTTTGATGCCCGAACGTCAACGGAAGGGGCAAAATCCCTCCAGGTGCCGCAGGGCGTGGTAAGCGCGCAGGTCGGCGACCAACTCTTCGCCGACGAGCCCGAGGCGGGTCGCCGTTTCGGGGGCGGAAAGAGATTCGTAGATGTCGGCTTCGCGAGGTCCGTCTTCACCAGTGCGCAGATAGAGGAGGCAGGCATCGACGGCCGCCTCGAAATGAAGGGCGGAATCGATGCGGTAGAGGGAAGCCGTCGCGATGTGGCCCTCGTTTTGCCAAGCGTAGCGTAGAAACTTACGCGCGGTCGCGGTTTTGCAGAGCATCGCCACGGTGGCGTTCCGGCCGTGCAGTGCGTGCAAGAGTCGGATGAGCATCCACTCGGATATATCGAAATTTGCCTTGCCCGTTCGTGCCGCGAGACCGCGCAGGCCATGGAAATTTGCCTTCGTCGGAAGGTTTGAGCCATTGATCGCGGCGACGCCGGAATTGGTGACCCACGGCGGATTGCCGAGCAGCAGGAGATTGCCGTTAAGCAAAGCCAATTCCGCATCCCAATCACAGGTGAAAAAATCCTGGCAGACCACAGAAGCGCGAGGCGAAGCGCCAATCTTGTCGAGCTCGCGGCGTGCGTCGTCCACGTAGTCGGGATTGATTTCCCACCCGCGTAAAACGGAGGATGAAAACGTTGCTGCGGCCGCCCCTAAAAATGCTCCGCGACCCGCCGTCGGCTCGACAATCACGTCGGGGTTTTCTCCCAACCGAACGAGGAGATCGCAGACGGACCGCGCGAGGCCGGGCGGAGTCTGAAAGTCTCCAAATTCGATCTTGTGCTTGGATGGCTTCATTTGAGGCGCAGTAAGCCTTCGATGGAACCGGCCCGCTCGATGGCGCGGCTATATTGCAGCCGCCATTGGAGCGCATTCGAGATCGTGGGATAACCGAGGGCGGGCGGGTTGCGGAGGACTTCATCGGCAAGCGTGCACGCCGTGGTCTCATCCAAGGGAAGCATTCGCTCCGCAAAGCAGACCAGCAGTCTTCCCGGTTCGCCTGATTTTTTCAACAGGGCGAGAAGCCCGGACGTAGTCTGAAAATCCGCCGTGCATTCCTTTGCGACGAATATCGTATGCAAGATATCCAGTCGGGCGGTCCGGGCCTTTTCGTCGTCGTTCTTATCGTAAACAAACACGAGGAGAGAATAGCCCAATCCGTAGATTTTCTAGCGACCGCTACTAAACGGACAGGAAGACTGTGGCTGACGAGCGCTGGTCACCTTTATATCCACATCGAGGCCCGGGAAATCGATGCCTTTGGCGGAACTGCCCTTGGGATAGGCGTAATGGTCCAGCAGTTCAGTCTGAAATTTATGCTCAAGGTATGTCCCCACGGCTTTCCCGTCGGTCACTCCGAATAAACTGGGCTCGGCGTGTTTCGACTCGGCGAGGGTAAATTTCTCCGCCTCCTTCTGGAGCAGCGAAACGGTCAAGGAAGGCAAAGCGCGAGGCATGGGGTAGAAAAACGTAAACCCTGAGTCTTTAACCCGAAATCCGGAGTAGGAGCCGATGAGATGGCGCAAGAAGTTGGATCAGATGGTCGTTCGTGAATCCCGAGGTGCACTGAATAGTGCATTGAGCGGGTGAACAAACGAGCAGATGACCAGCAGATTGCGCCAGA
>JBBRHC010000288.1:0-4925 GCA_038223295.1 Opitutales bacterium | reverse complement strand
CCGCCCCTTCGCCTTTTCCACCGGATACTTCTCCGCGTTCCGCGCCATTTTCCTTTCTATCGCCGCCGCCACGTCGATCCCCGTCATGTTGGCAAACTCCAGCGCGTAGATCACCACGTCCGCCAGCTCCTCCTCGATCTTCGCCCGCCGCGCCGCGTCCCCGCCCTCGCCCGCCTTGGCCCGCGAGGCCTCGGGTGTGTCCCACAGGAAGTGCTCCATCAGTTCCCCCGCCTCCGCCGCCAGCGCCATGCTCAGGTTTTTCGGCGCGTGAAACTGTTCCCAGTCCCGCTCCCGCGCGAAGGCCAGCACCCGCGCCTTGATTTCCCCGACCGTCGCCGTCGCATCCGTTAACCGCGAGTTTTCCATCCCGCCAGCAAACGCGCCCGCGCCGCCGCGTCCAGCTCCGCCCCGCCCGCCCGCGCCGCGAGTAACACCGCCCCGAGCACCGGCTCGCCCCACGGCTCCACCGGTTTGAAGCAGCGGCTCCACGCCTCGTTCGCGATCGCCGGGCCCATTTCAAGCCCGCCCGTCACCGCCAGGGGAAAATTAAACCACTCGCCCGGAGCCGCGTCCGGGTCCGGCGCCACGCGAGCCCGCACCGCCTCCGCCAAGCGCAGCAACTCCGCCGCCGCCTCGGCGATCAACCCGCGCGCCACCTCGTCCCCCGCCTCCGCCGCCGCCCGCACCTCGCGCGCGAAGCCCGCCACCGCCGCGCGATCCCGTCTCCCCGCGTGCAGTTCGCGCAACACCTCCCGCACCCCCCGTTGTAGGGCGGGGTCGCCGCACCCCGCCGCTCCGCCCTCCGTTACTCCGCCTTCCCCTTTTCCACCCTCCGTTACTCCGCCCTCCCCCGCTCCGCCTCCCAAAAAAAACGCCACCGCCCGCGCTCCCAACCCCGTCGCCGCCCCGCGCCCATCCTCCGCCTCGCATGCCGCCGCCAGCCCGCGCAGCGCCAGCCAATACCCGCCGCCCTTGTCATCGACCAGCCAGCCCCAGCCCCCTGCCTGCGCCGTCTCCCCCGCCGCGTTTTTCCCCCACGCCGCCGAGCCCGTGCCCGCGATCACCACCACCCCCGGCCCGCCCTCTAGCGCCCCCGCGTGCGCCGCCGCCAGATCCCCGGCCAGCTCGACCACTCCGCCCAGCTCTAACTTCACCACCTCCGCCGCCATCACCGCGCGCTCCGCCGCTGTCCGCACCCCCGCCAACCCAAAAAAACTCCCGCGCACCCGTTTCACTCCCCCCCGCTCCACCGCCACCACGCCCGCCGCCGCCAGCGCCCGCGCCACCGCCTTGCGCACCTCCACCCCCGCCGCCTCCGCGCCCACCGCCTGCCAGTTACCCGTGCCCGCCTCCCCGACACCGCACACCGCGCCCGTCGCGTCCGCCACCACCGCCCGCGTCTTCGTCCCGCCCGCATCGACCCCGAGAAATAAATCCATCCGCCCACCAACAACCACCCTCCGCCCGGCACGCCAGCCCCGACTCCTTCCGCCTCTCGCCCCGCGACCACCGCATCCTCCGCATCCACCACATCCAAACCGCCCCCAAACCGACCCCGTCTCTTGCTTGCCGCCTCCGCCCGCCGCACGCACAACCGCTTCCATCCCGATCACCCGCCCCCACCCGCCGGGCGACCGCCCCTTCCATGTCCCACTACATCCGCGCGATCCGACTCCGCCGCGAGGCGGTGCCCTCCTTCTCGGACTATCCCTTTTCCATCCCCGCCATTCGCCACCTCGACCGGCTGCCGCTGGACGCCAAAGTCACGTTTTTCGTCGGCGAGAACGGCGCGGGCAAATCCACCCTCATCGAGGCGATCGCCGTCAAATGGGGTTTCAACGCCGAGGGCGGCAGCCAGAATTTCCGGTTCTCCACCCACGCCTCCCACTCCGAGGATCTGCAGAAATGCCTGATCCTCGAACGCAACCCCCGCCTTCGCCCCGACGGTTATTTTCTGCGCGCCGAGAGTTTCTACACCCTCGCCACCGAGATCGACCGCCTCGACGGCGCCGATCCCGGCATCCTTCATTCCTACGGCGGCAAATCGCTCCACGCGCAATCCCACGGCGAAGCTTTTCTCTCCCTTCTCACCCGTCGCATTAACGGCGACGGCCTCTACATCTTCGACGAGCCCGAATCCGCCCTCTCCCCGCAACGCCAGCTCAGCCTCCTGGTCCTCATGGATCGCCTCGTGAAACAAGGCGCCCAGCTCCTCATCGCCACCCATTCCCCCATCCTCATGGCCTACCCCCTGCGCGCTGATTTACGAAATCGACCAACGCGGTCTGAGCGCCACTACCTACGAGGAGACCGAGCACTATCAAATCACCCGCAACTTCTTGAACCGCAGAGAGCAAATGCTCGCCCTCCTCCTCACCGACCCGCCCCCCGGCGGCCTTACTCCCTCTTTAACTTAAAGCTGCATTCGGATTTAAACGCTGATTACGCATATAGCGCATTTGAAATTGTAAAATAATCGACAGTGCCGGCTTACTTCCATGCGATCAGGCTCGCGAATCCATAATGCCTTGGAATCTGCGCTCATCGGCGAAATCTGCGGTTGTAAGCCCTGGCTCTGTGACTGACCCCGCGACCGCAAAATGCAGCCATGGCCGCAAAAAGGCGCAGAAGTCGCGAAAATGAAGGCACCCGACCGTTTCACCCCTTTTGTGCCTTCTGCGCCTTTTGTGGCCAATCTCAGCCGAAGAATTAACCTCCGCCCCTGCGCCCCTCCGCCCCCAGCCCCTCGCCCCTCGCCCCTCGCCCCCCCTTCGTTTTCCCTTCCCCTCCCCGCCCGCCCCGCGTGTGCTCTCGCCTTTACACGCCATGACGCCCGCCCAGGAAATCGCCCGCCGCCGCACCTTCGCCATCATCTCGCACCCCGACGCCGGCAAGACAACCCTCACGGAAAAATTCCTCCTCTACGGCAACGCCATCCACCTCGCCGGCTCCGTCACCGCCCGTAAACAGCAGCGCGCCACCACCTCCGACTGGATGGAGCTCGAGAAACAACGCGGCATCTCCATCTCCTCCACCGTCCTCCAGTTCGATTACCAGGGCTACGCGGTCAACCTCCTCGACACCCCCGGCCACAAGGATTTCTCCGAGGACACCTACCGCGTGCTCACCGCCGTCGATGCCGCCCTCATGGTCATCGACTCCGCCAAAGGCATCGAGCCCCAGACCCGCAAACTCTTCGAGGTCTGCCGCCGCCGCGGCATCCCCATCTTCACCTTTTTCAACAAGTGCGACCGCCCCACCCAAAATCCCCTCGACCTCCTCGATGAGCTCGAGCGCGTGCTCGGCCTCGCCCCCTGCGCCCTCACCTGGCCCCTGGGCAACGGCCCCGGCTTCCGCGGCGTCTATGATCGCCGCGTCGGCCAGGTTCACCTCTTCGAACGCGTCCCCGGCGGCGCCTTCCGCGCCCCCGTCAACGTCACCGGCCTCGCCGATCCCCTCGTCCGCGACAAATTCGACGACCTCACCTACGCCGAGGTCACCGAGCAGATCGCCATGCTCGACGGCGCCACCGCCCCCTTCGACCTCGCCGCCGTCCACGCCGGCAAACAGACCCCCGTCTTCTTCGGCTCCGCCGTGAACAACTTCGGCGTCCAGCTCCTCCTCGAAGGTTTCCTGCAAAACTCCATCGCCCCCACCCCGCGCCGCTCCGTCACCATCAGCGCCCCCGGTGCCCCCGCCCCCACCGAGTCCAAGGTCATCCCGATCGAGCACCCGAAGTTTTCCGGCTTCGTCTTCAAAATCCAGGCCAACATGGACCCGAAGCACCGCGACCGCATCGCCTTCATCCGCGTCTGCTCCGGCAAGTTCGAGCGTGATATGGTCGTCACCCACCAGCGCACCGGCAAACAAGTCCGCCTCTCCTCCTCCCACAAACTCTTCGGCCAGGAACGCGAGACCGTCGATGTCGCCTGGCCCGGCGACGTCATCGGCCTCGTTGGCCACGACGCCTTCGGCATTGGCGACACCCTCACCGAGGACCGCACCCTCGCCTACGACGAGATCCCCCGTTTCCCCTCCGAGGTCTTCGCCTACATTTTCAACCCCACCAGCTCCGACGCCAAAAAATACCGCACCGGCCTCGAGCAGCTCCTCCAGGAAGGCGTCGTCCAGTCCTTCATGCCGCGCAACGCCCCCCCCGGCGCCACCCTGCTGGCGGCGGTCGGTCCGCTCCAGTTCGAAGTCGTGCAATCCCGCCTCAAATCCGAGTACAACGCCGAGTGCCGCCTGGATCCCACCCCCTGGACCCAGTTGCGCTGGCTTTCGCCGCATCCGGCCCTGGCCAATCCCAACACCATCGTCGTCGCCAGCGGCGTGGCCTTCGGCGTGGACAAGTTCGGCCACCCCATCGTGCTCTTCCCCAACGACTGGACCCGCGAGTATTTCGTCGAGAAAAACCCCGAGTTAAAACTCCACGAGATGCCCATCGAGCAAACCGCCGCCTGACCCGAATGCGTCCGTTGCCGTCTTTGAAGGGGTGAACCTCGGCGATGATGAAAAGCAAAAAGAGGGCGCGCGGGTAGCCGGCGGGCAGCGCTTGGCTCAAGGCAGTCTGAAGAAGGGTATGGTCGCTGTTCGTGGACTTTGTCCGCATTTCGGAGTGGGTCGGGGGGGGCGCAGCGCGGCGGACGGTGTGCGTCATTTTTACCCGGAACCCTAACTTTCACCTCGGAAGATCGCAAAGGGCGGGTAATAGGCGCATCAACATTCTTCATCGGACTATCCTTGGCGCGTCTTCGCATTCTTCGCGGTTAACCCTGCCGTTGCCTAACCCGAGTTCGGCGTTCCTGAAGTTAAGTGACTGATAGTGAACGCTAAGTTTTCGAAAGGCACTACAGGAATTGATTTTCTCATATTGGGCAAAAGTTGTGGCTCAGCCGGAGCGCGATCTTGGGCATCCTGCGTGA
>JBBRHC010000287.1:0-4930 GCA_038223295.1 Opitutales bacterium | reverse complement strand
CGAAGTGGATCGCCGCGATCTGGCGCAATCTGCTGGTCATCTGCTCGTTCGTTCACCCGCTCAATGCACTATTCAGTGCACCTCGGGATTCACGAACGACCATCTGATCCAACTTCTTGCGCCATCTCATCGGCTCCTACTTCGGATTTCGGGTTTAAGCCCCCGTCCGGTCTCCGCATCTAGGACGTCCCCGCACGCCCGGCCCCCTAATCGACGGGTCACGACATGAAGCAAATCACGGAAGATCGGGACGTTAACCCGGATTAGAGAGCCTCTCCTACAGGCATTCGCGCCAGTAGACGAGCTATCCGTAACAATCATAACGGCGACTGAATGCGAAACCATTCAACCCAACCCCCTACGAAAACGCAGCGCATGTGGTACGGTCGCCGCCACATTTGATAAAAATACGTCAAGCCATGAGTAGACCGATAGAAATTTCTGCTGAACCCCATCTGCCTGCGATCCTTATCCTAGAAGACTCCCGGGTGGACAGAGACCTCATCAGTCTCTTGCTCAAGAATTCGGGATTTAAGGTGACCGCTCTGTCCACGCTCGTCGACGGCATCAATCATCTCAACTCCGCCCGTCCCGACCTCATCGTCCTTCACGAGCACCGCCCCGACGGACTCTCCGGCACCTATTTGGCGCGCATCCGCGAACATGCCCCAAACACCCCCATCATCTTTGTCTCCGGCAAGCCAGACCTCACCACCTCGCTGGCCATGAATCAGACGGGCGTGGCGGCCATCTTCGACAAACCCATAAACCCCAAGGCCCTGGTAGGCAAAATCCATGAGCTTACCAATACATTGCAGAGTCGCGCACCCGATCAAAAGCCAGCGATTCTCTCCACGCTCGGCCCCAACGGAGCCGTGGTCCGGACCGAGGCCGCCCCGGGTTCCTTTGCCTGGAAACATCTTCCGGGCATCTCCGCCGCTCATGCCGCATTCGGACTGAAACTACTCAAACTAAAGGATTTCCGCACCCATCTCCTGATGGTCGGCGTCGAAGGCTGCCCCTTTATCCCTGCGGTCCGCGACCTGCAGCGCAACTCCGCCAACCGCTCCTCCCCGCTACTGATTTTGTATCCTAGCCTCTTCCGCGCCAAGGTTCTCCTCCCCCGCCTCTCGCAATACGTCCTGTCCGATCAAACCACCACCCTGGCGCTCACGCGAATCGATACCTACAGCCCCGACCAGTTGGCCCTTCTGCGAAACCTCCTCGAATGCAACAATGAGTTCTCCCCTTACGCTGGCCGGCTGCGGGTGGTCTTGTCCGCGCTACCCAACGTCTTGGAAAACTCGTCCGAGCCGCCCTTGCCGCCTGCGTTGATCGAATGCCTGGCGCCCCACAGCATCGAGATTCCGTCCTTCGAGATGCTCCTCGATGACAGTGCCCTCATCGCCCGCGAAGTAATCGATAACGTGGGCGGAGCACCCTCCCTCCTCACCCCGGAGGCCATCCGCTGGATCGCGACTCACCGGTGGCCCGGCGACTATCGCCAGTTTAGACGCGTCATCCTCGTTTCCGCCGCCGCCGCCGCCTCGTTCGACAACCGCATCTCCCCGGCCTTGCTCGAAACAGCCTTCGCCCGCGAACCCTCCCTGCTCCGGGACGCCTGCGATCCGATCCTGTCCGGCCGGTTGGAGAGCCCCCTCCCCGAGGCGCAAAAAGACGCTCTCCCCGAGCCCGCGAACCCCGCCGCCCCTCCCCCGCCGGAGCCCGCGCTCGCCGGCTACGACCGCTTCGTATCCACCACGCCCGACCTCGCATCGCCACCCACGCCGACGCCGCCCGCACCCACCGCCAAGGGGCAAACCAAACGCCGTATCGGCGCCTACGATTTCTCCCACCGCCTCGACAGCGCCCTCGGCGCCGCTCCCGAAACCCCGCCCCCCACCGCCCCCGTCCACCCCCGGTTTAAAAAAACATGAACCCCGCAACCGGCTCCGCCACTCCCGCACCTTTTTCCCGGCGCCTCCGGGAGGACACCCGTCGCGCCCACACCCTCGCCGAAAACACCGCCTTCCTCCGTGGATTCCTTCGCGGCGTGATCGACGAGCGCCACTACCTCCGCCTGCTCGCCGACCTCCATCTCGTTTACACCGTCATGGAGGAAGGCCTCGACCAGACCGCCCCGGCCTGCCCCGCAGTCGCCGCCGTCTGGCTGCCCGGCCTGCGCCGCCTGCCCGCCCTCGAGGCCGACCTCGCCCACTTCTCCGCCTCCGTGGAAGCCCCCGCCCCCGCGCCCTCCGCCGCCGCCCGGCGCTACGCCGCCCACATCCAGGAAATCGCCGCCGACTCTCCCGCCCTACTAGTCGCCCACGCCTACACCCGCTACCTCGGCGACCTCTCCGGCGGCCAAGTGCTCAAATCCCTCCTCCGCCGCGCCCTCGCCCTGCGCGAGGGCGAAGGCGTCGCCTTCTACGATTTCCCCGGCCTGCCCGACCTCGCCGCCGCCAAACGCGATTTCCGCGCCCGCCTCGACACCCTGCCCGGTGCCACCCCCGCCCTGCACGACGCCCTCGTCGCCGAGGCCAACCACGTCTTCGCCCTCAACCTCTCCCTTTTTCGTTCCCTGGAGGGCAACGCCCTCGGCGGTCTCTTCGCCCTGGCCCTCCACACCCTCTTTCCCCCCGTGCCCCGCGCCGCCTGAGCCCCCTTCCCCACGCCCCTTCCCGATCTCGCTTCTCCGCCCGACATGTCCGCCTTCGCCTCCCTCTTCTCCGCCAGCGCCCCCGCCTCGCCCGCCCTGCCCGCCGACCGCGCCTCCGCCCTCGCCCGCGATCTCACCGGCGATCTGCCCGTCATCTTCCAGGCCGGCTCGCCCCAATACGATCCCGGCATCCAGACCGGGCCCCTCGCCGCCGATCTCGCCACCCTGCTCGCCCTGCCCCTCGTCGGCGAAACCACCGCCGACCAAGCCCTCGCCCTCGCCGCCTTTCAGCGTCCCCTGATCGCCCGGCACGAACTCGCCACCACCACTTGGCACCTCTTGCTTGATCGGCTCGCCTCGCGCACCGATTTCGACGCCCACCCCGTCTCCGCCGCCGCCCCCCAGTTCGCCGCCACCCTCACCGCCCTCCCCTACCTCCGCGCGCTGGCCGGCTACTTCGACGCCCACGAAAACCCCGAGGATCGCGCCCTCGAATCCGCCCTCGCCCTCCACGCCCTCATCACGGCCGACCCCTCCACCGAGTTTTCCCTTCGCCTCGCCGCCGCCGTCCGCCCCGCCTCGGCCGCCCTCCTTCCCGCCCTCGCTCGTCACCAAACGCCCCTCCTCGAGCTCATCCGCACCACCCTGGAGCAAATCCAGGTGGATCAACTCGAGTCCGCCGCCGCCTGGCTGCGCCGTCTCGCCGCCGCCCCCGCCCTTCAGCTCGCCCATCCCGGCCCCTTGCCCGACGCCGCCTTCCGCTCCGCCCTCGCCCCCGAAGGCGTCTCCGTCTCCGCCCTCTTTCGCCTCCATCTGGTTGGCCGCCACGGCATCACCGCCATCGAGCCGCTGCTCGTTTCCGCCACCACCCTCGCCGACGCCCTCCCGCCCGATTTCGCCGCCGCCCGCAGCGCCCTGCGCGGCCTTCCCGCCCTCGCCCGCGAACTCTCCGCCTGGCCCGATACTCTCGTCGCCCCGGGCCTTGCCAAACCAGCCGCCCACCTCGCTCGCCTCCTCATCTCCGAACACCGCCTCCGCCGCCCCGCCGCCGCTCGCGCCGCCACCTTCCGCGCCCTCGTCACCGACTTCGCCCGCGCCACCGGCGAAAGCCTCGAACGCCTCCCCGCCGCCGCCCGCGCCCTCGCCGCCCTCCCCGGCTGGCAAGCCGCCGAACCCGCCGCCGCGCTCGCCGCCCTCCACACCGCCCTCCCCTCCATCCAGGGCGCCGCCCACCTGCTCGCGCACCACCTCGCCCTCGGCGCCGAGACCGCCCGCCTCGCCTACCTCGCCCAGCCGGAATACGCCCGACTCACCGGCGGCCCCGTCGGCCAGGCCGCCTGTGCGAAGGAAAACGCCCTCACCCTCCGCCGCCTCGCCCTCCTCCTTCGCGATGGCGACGCCCAGCCCGCCGAGAGCCTCCAATCTTGGTGGAGCGCCATCATCGGCGCCCACCTCGTAAACCGCCCGGCCGACGTCTTCGCCCACAACCTCCGCGCCCTCCACACCTCGCTCCGCCGCGCCCTGCCCGCCCCCGTTCTCGACCTCGTTTTCGGCCATCTCCACCAGCTTTACCGCGAGGGCATCGGCATCCCCGACTCGCCCCTCCTCCACTTCGGCGCCTACCCCGTCCCCTCCCCCGCCCGCCCCGATTTGTCCGTCCTCGCCGATCCCTCCTTTCGCAAAAACCACCTCAAGCGCGTCGCCCGCCTCGCCGGAGCCGCCGCCCCTTTCCTCGCCGCCTGGGATGCCTGCCTGGCCTCCGCCGCACCCGCCCCCGACACGCTCGTCACCCCGCATGGCTCCGCTCCGGTGCTCCGCGCGGCCGCCCTCCTCCTCGGCGAACTCCTCCGCGCGCACGGCCCCGATCACCCCGCCGCCCGCTGGGCCGCCGCCCTCCCCGCCCGCCTCGCCGCCCTCACCCTCGCCGACCACCTCGAACGCCCCTCGCCCCCCCCGGCCGACCACTTCGCCCGCGATCTCGCCCTCGCCCACGCCTACCTCGCCGAGCTCCTCCGCACCCTCCCGCTCGAGCCCGCCATCCTCCAAGCCACCCGCTTCCTCCTCGAACTCGTCGGCCCCCACCTCACCGAGGGCCCGGAGGTTTGGCGCCTCCACCTCCACACCGCCCTCCAACCACTCGCCGCCGATTGCCCCGCCCTCGCCCGCCCCCTGCTCGACCAATGGGCCGACCACCTCCGCGCCCTCGGCCCCGGCCTCGTCCGCCAGCGGCGCCGCATCCTCCACGCCAACCCCCCCGGCCCCACCGACTTA
>JBBRHC010000286.1:0-4940 GCA_038223295.1 Opitutales bacterium | reverse complement strand
GATGGCGCAAGAAGTTGGATCAGATGGTCGTTCGTGAATCCCGAGGTGCACTGAATAGTGCATTGAGCGGGTGAACGAACGAGCAGATGACCAGCAGATTGCGCCAGATCGCGGCGATCCACTTCGGATTTCGGGTTAAATACACCCTTGAGCAGGTTGCCCACTACCGCGCCTTGGCCGAGCGCCGCCCCGATCTTATCGCGCGCCTCGCGCCACACCTGCGCTCGGGGCGGCTCGAGTTCGCCGGCGGTTTCGCATCCACCCTCGAACTGAATCTGCCCCACGGCGAGAGCCTCGTGCGCAACCAATCCCTCGGGCTGCGTTGGCTGCGCGCGCAGTGGGACATCGCCCCCGCCACCGCCTACACCGTCGATACCTTCGGCCACCCCGCCCAGTTCCCGCAGGTGTTTCGCCAGTTTGGTTTCCGCCATTTGCTCACCAGTCGGGCCGGCGGCGACCGCACCGAGGACCTTTTTTTGGCGCGCGGGCTCGATGGCAGCACGCTCGTCACCGCCTGCTGGCATACCTACGCCGCCTACGTCCGCCCCGAAAACATCGCCGAGATTTTCTACTCCGACTGGACCACGCTCGAACCGCTCTTCGACAAAGCCGCCGCCCTGCGCGGACCCGGTCCGTATTTGGTCATCCCCTACACGGAAAACGAGGCGCCGGTCAGCCTGCGCGCCTTCGCCGTCGCCGCCGCGCGCGCCAAGACCCACCCGGACGAGACCTGGCACGTCTCCACGCCGGCGGATTTCTTCGCCGCGCTCGACGCCACGCCCCGCGCGCTCCCCCAAGTCTGCGCCGATCTCAACCCCGAGTTCACCGGCTGCTTTTCCAACCGTACCGCCCTGCGCCTGCGCAATCGCGCGATCGAGGCCCTCCTGCTCGACGCCGAGGTCGCCACCGCGCTGGCGCGACAAGCCGACGCGGGGCGCGCCGCCGGGGTGAAAACCCTCGAGTCCGCCTGGTGGGATCTCGCGCTGGTCCAGTTCCACGACGTGCTCACCGGCTCGCACCCCACGCCGGTTTATCACGAAGCCATGGCGTTGCTCGAACGCGCCGAGCACTCCGCCCGCGCCGCGCTCCGTCGGGCACTCGCGCCGTCGAACCAATCCACCGCCGCGTCCACCGCGTCCACCTCGTCCATCGCCACCGCGTCCGCCGCCGCGCCCGAAGCACCGGCCGCCCTGCTCGTGGGCAACGGCCTGCCCTGGGCGCGTCGCGAATGGGTGTCCTTGCCCGGCGGATACACCGTCGCGGTCGATCTTCCGCCATCCGGCTCGGTCTTACTTGATCCGCCGTCCGGCGCACCGTCCGCGCCCGCGTTGATCGCGGTCGGGTCGGCGGTGTTGGAAAACGCGTTTATCCGCCTCGAGGCCGACGACGCGCTCGGTCTTCGCCGCCTCGTCTGGAAACCCACCGGCGCGACGGTCCTCGCAGATGCGGGAGCCCTGCTGGTCGCGCAGCACGATTCCGGCAACTTTCAGATCGAGCAGCCGGAAAGCGCCGAGATCGCGGCCGCGTCCGGCCCGCTCCGGCTCGCGCGGCGCGACTTGGGCGAGGACGGCCATCAGCTCGTGCTCGCCGGAGAGTTTCCCCCGCTCGCTTGGGCGGGGGCCGGCGCCCATTTGAGTTGGGAACTCACCTTCACGCTGCGTCCCGACCGCCCCGCGCTCGACCTCGCCGTGCGGCTCGATTGGCGCGGCGAGGCCACCCGGGTGCGGCTAAGGCTGCCCACCGGTCTCGACACCGGCTCGGCCATCCACGAGGTCCCGTTCGGCACGGTGCGCCGTCAGGCCTACACCCCGCGCGCCAACGCCCGCGGCGAGTGGCCGGTGCAGCGCTGGGCCGCGCTGGAGGACGGCGTGCACGGCCTCGCCCTCGCCAACACCGGCGTCGCGGGTGTCGAGACGCTGGGCGGCACGCTATTCACCACTTTGTTGCGCGCGCCGGTCGCCGAATACGTCGGCATGGTGCCGGATCGCACCTCCTCGCAACATGGCGAACACGCCTTCGAGTTCGCGCTGCTCCCCTATGCCGGTTCGTGGCGCGAGGCCGGCCTAATTCGCCTGGCGCAGGCCCTCAACCACCCGCCACGCGTTTGGCCGCTCGCGGTGCGCCCCGTCGCCGCGCAGGTCGCCTCCTTCGCGCCCGCCGGTCTCACCCTAGAGGGCGACCCCTCGGTCGTGTTTTCCTGCGCCAAACCGGCCGATGACGGCGGCGCTGCGATCATCGTGCGTGTTTACGAAGGCGCGGGCGTGCCAGCGCGCGCCCGATTGCGGCTAAACGGCTTGTGCGAGGTTTTCCCCGAGGACCTCCGCGAGGGTCGGCTCCCGTCTTCTCCCTTGCTTGTTCAAGACGAAGCGGTGGATTTTTCGCTTCGCCCCTTCGAGATTCTTACCCTCCGTCTCGTCCGCCCCTTATGACTCGATCCCGCTCCTCGCTCCTCGTCGGTTTGCTGATCGGCAGCGTCGTCGCCTCGGTGTTCTTCGCATGGATCGGGGCCCGCGAGGCCCGCTCCCGCCACGCCGATTCCGGCGGCGGGAACGTGCGCGTGCTCCGCGTCGGCCACGGCCTGCCCGCCAGCCACCCGGTGCATGCCGGCATCGTCCACTTCGCCGAGCGCGTCGCCGCGCTGTCCGGCGGGGGCCTCCGCCTCGAGGTCTTCCCCAACGAACAACTCGGCAACGAGACCCAGTGCCTCGAACAGGTCCAGGCCGGCACGCTCGACGCCACCAAGGTCATCGCGTCCCAGCTCGGCAATTTCATCGTCCGCGTCAGCGTATTCGGCCTGCCCTACATTTTCCGCGACGCCGGCCACTTCTGGACCTTCCTCGACGGCCCCGACGGCCAGGCCCTGCTCGCCGGCCTTCACACCGCCGACAACGGCAACCCCAGCGGCATCCGCGGCCTCGCCTACTACGACGGCGGCAGCCGCAGCTTCTACGGCAAGGAGCCCGTCCGCACCCCCGACGATCTTCGCGGCCGCAAATATCGCGTCATGAACGACCCCGTCGCCATGGACATGGTGCAGACCTTGGGCGACTCACCCACCCCCATCTCCTTCGGCTAACTTTACACCGCCCTGCGCCAAGGCGTGGTGGACGGGGCCGAGAACAACCCCGCCAGCTTCGTCACCAGCCGCCACTTCGAAATAGCCAAACACTACAGCCTCGACGAACACACCCGCATCCCGGACATCGCTCGTCGTGAGCGACCTCGTGTGGGCCACCCTCTCCGCCCAGCAACAGGCGTGGCTGCGCGAAGCCGCCGAGGACTCCGGTTACTATCAGCGCAAGATCTGGGCCGAGGAGGAGGAAAAATCTTTCGCCGCCATGAAAGCCGCCGGCGTCACCATCCACACCGTGGATGCCGACGCCTTCCGCGCCCGCACCGCCGACCTGCTCAAGCGCTACGAAAACGGTCCCGCCGGCGACCTGATGCGCAAGATCCGCGAAACGAAGTAAAAACGCGCCGCCCTCGTCGCCCTTCGAACTCATCACTCCGTTTTCATGCGTTCCACCGCCCGCCGCGTTCATCGCCGTCGTCACCGTCACGGTTTTCGTCGTGCTGGTCGTCAACGACCTCTGGGGCGTCTTCGCCCGCTACCTTCTCGGCGACAAGACGCGCTGGTCCGAGAAGGTCGCCCGCCTGCTCCTCGTCTGGCTCGCCATGCTCGGCGCCGCCCTCGCCGTCCTCGACCAATGCCACCTCGGCGTGGACGTGCTGACCGCCCGCTTCCACTCCGACGCCCAACGCACCGTCGCCCTCTTCTCGCAGTTCGTCGTCCTGCTTTTTGCCGCGCTCGTCCTGACCTATGGCGGCGGACAACTCCTGCTCCAACGATGGAACTCCGGCCAGATCCTCCCCGCCCTCGGCGTCAGCAAGGCCTGGTTCTACCTCGCCATTCCCTTTAGCGGCGCGCTCATCAGCCTCTTTACCCTCGGCACGCTGATCGACACCTTTCGCGGCCGCACCACCGCCGCGACCAACGTGGACCTCGCATGATCACGCCTTCCGCGTCCGCCCCGCGCCCGCCCCCTTTTGCGCCTGTCGGGCCTTTAGCGTCTTCTGGGCCTTTTGTGGCCGTCTTCCGACGCCTCCCCTGATGACCCTCGGTCTCGCCCTCCTCATCGTGGCGTTCGTCACGCTGCTCTTCCTCAATGTCCCGGTCGCCTTCGTGCTCGGCGTCGCCACCGTGCTCGCCTCCTTCGGCCTCGGCTACGTCAACGTCCCGCTCTCCCTCGCCAGCGATCTGGGCAACGGGATCGACAGCTTCGCCCTGCTCGCCATCCCGTTTTTCATCCTCGCCGGCGAGCTCATGGGCGCGGGCGGCCTTGCCCGCCGTCTCATCCAGCTCGTCTCCTCCCTCGTCGGGCGCATGACCGGCGGACTCGCCATCGTGAACACCCTCACGTGCATGCTCTCCGGCTCCATCTCCGGCTCCGCCGCCGCCGCCGTTTCATCCATCGGCGGCACCCACATCCCAGAGATGAACCGCAAAGGCTACGATCACGATTTCAACATCGCCGTCACCGCCTTCGCCGCCACCACCGGCCTCATCATCCCGCCGAGCAACGTGATGATCATCTAAGCCCTCGTCGCGTCCAACATTTCCGTCGCCGCCCTCGTCATCGCCGGCGTCTTCCCCGGCATCTTGATCGGAGTCGGCATCATGGCGGTTGGCCTGCTCATCGCCCGCGCGCGCGGCTACGGCGCCGCCACCGTCGGCTCGGAGCCGATCCCGCCGTTCTGGCCGGCACTCCTTGGCGCCCTGCCCAGCCTGGCCCTCGTGGTCATCGTCCTCGGGGGCATTCTTGGCGGCGTCTTCTCCGCCACCGAAGCCTCTGCCATCGCCGTGCTCTGGGCCTTTGTCCTCGGGGTGTTTTGTTACCGTGAGATCCCCCTGCGCGCCCTCGGTCGCATCGTCCTCTCCT
>JBBRHC010000285.1:0-4940 GCA_038223295.1 Opitutales bacterium | reverse complement strand
ACCTCCGCAAGCTGGCGGCCGATGCGGTGGACGGGGTTCAGGGCGGTCATGGGCTCCTGAAAAACCATGCCGATGCGGCCGCCGCGGATTTTGAGGAGCTGGTCGGGCGTGGCGCGCGCGAGGTCGGCGCCTTCGAAGTGGATGGAGCCGCCGACGATACGGCCGGAGGGCTGGGGGAGAAGGCGGAGGAGGGAGAGGGCGGTGACGCTTTTGCCACAGCCTGATTCGCCAACGAGGCCGAGGGTGCGGCCGCGCGCGATAGTAAAACTCACGCCGTCCACGGCGCGGAGCAGGCCGGCGTCGGTGTCGAAGGCGACGGCTAGGTCGCGGACTTCGAGAAGAGGAGGCGGCGGGACCATTTATAATTTATGATTAATGATTGGGCCGGAGTCGGAGACTGAGACTGCGCCGGACTGAGACGGCGGGCTGGCGACAAAAGGCACGGAAGACGCAAAAGCCGGACGGCCGGGAGCGGGCGCGGTCGGGTGGGTGGGTGGCTGGGCGCTCTCTGTGGGTAAGATTTAGACGGGGTCACTCCTTGGGTTTCCACTGGTCGTGGATGCGGACGGAAGAGGGGAAGGACTTGGACTCGTCGCGGCGGGCGGAGAGGGTTTCGGGTTTCTTGCTTTCGTCGATCCAGTGGACGCTGCTCTCCAAGGCGCCGTTCGAGTAGCGGGTGCCTAAGGTCTCGGGGAAGCCGAGCCAGCGCCAGGTGGCGCTGCGGTAGAACGGCATCTTGAAGCCGGGGGAGAAGGATGCGTCTTCGTAAAGGATCTCCTCCATCGTGCGGGCCATGGCCCGCATGTCGTCGAGATTTTCGGAGCTCTCATAGCGGTCGATCAAGGGGTCGAGTTCGGGGATCGCGAGGCTTTGCAGGTTGTTGGTCTGCACCTTGGGTTTACGCTCGGGGTTGGGGGTGCGGCCATCGGCGAGGTAGGGTTGGTCGTAGGCGTTGATGGAATGGTAGGTTTCCCAGTAGCGGGGGTAGAGCTCCACGCCGACGCCGAAGGCGGAGAAGGCGATGTCGTGGTTTTTTTCCTGAATTTTTTTCCAGGCGGCGGACGAATCGAGGACCTCGACTTGGAAATCGAGGCCGGCCTTGCGGGCTTCTTGTTGGAGGATGGTGAGCAGGGGAGCGAGCGCCTCGTACCCGGTGGTGAGGGTGACGGAGAGTCGCTCGCCGCGAGCGTTGCGGAGGATGCCATCGGGGCCGCGTTGGGCGTAGCCGGCACGGGTGAAGTGCTCGGCGGCTTTGGCGAGGTCGAAGGGGCGGGCGCGGAGCGTCGGGTGGGACATGTCGCCGTAGCCGTCGGCGGTGGTGTTCAGGCGGGCGTAGTCGCGGCGGAAATACTGGTCGAGGACGAGCTGCCAGTTGGACGCGTACTGGATGCCGAGGCGGATCTCGCGGTCGGCGAGCAGGGGGCGGGCGGTGTTCATCCAGAGGCCGTAGGTGGCGCGGGGGACGTCGTTGTAAAAGGTGCTTTTGTGGATGAGGCCGCGGGCGACGTAGGGGTGGCTTTCGGGCAGGCGGTCGTAGTGGTACTCGGCGAGGTTCATGCCGAAGTGGTCGAGCTCGCCGGCGAGAAAGGCCTCCCAGGCGGTGGTGGTCTCGCGGATGACGCGGAGGCGGATCTCGGCGGGGTTGTAACGGTGGCGATAGCCGGGCTTTTCGTTGGCCCACCAATCGGCGAGGCGGGTGAAGGTGATGTGGTTGCGGTTGGTGGCGGTGCGTTTCAGCTCGGCGTCGGTGAGCACGTAGGGGCCGGTGGTGGGCACGAAGCGCCAGTTATAGCGGGTGACGAAGTCGTCGCCGACTTCGCGGTAAAAGTGGCGCGGGGCGGGGGCCAGGCCGAGGACGTATTTGAGGTAGTCGGGGCGCATATCCTTGATCGAGATGGAGAAGGTGCGGTCGTCGTAGCGGGTGACGCGGGTGTATTTTTCACCGATGCCGAACCAGTTGTTATACCACGGGGCCTGGATGTAGGCGCTTTGATTGAACCAGAAGAGAAAGAAGACGTCGTCGGTGGTGACGGGGGGGCCGTCGCTCCAGCGGGCGGCGGGGTCGATGCGCACGTAAATTGTCTTGGCGGATGCATCCACGGCCCAGGCGGAGGCGAGGCCGGGGATGTAGCGGTGAGGGCCGGGGACGTCGGGATGGAGCATGCCGAAGCCGACGATGTTGTCGTCCTGGAGGTAACCGCGGAAGGCGCTGTTGGAGTCGGGGCCGAGGACGCGGAGGGTGCGGGGGAAATCCTGGATGCGGCCGTTGAACGTGCCGCCACGTTTGCGCTCGGGAGAGCCGATTTCGGGGAACTCGCCGCCATCGGTCCAGGCGAGGTCGGGGGGGAGATCGGCGGGGGTTTTGAAGACGAAAAAATCCGGGCGGGCGGCGTAGTAGGCCTGGACCTCGGCGGTGTTGTCGGGCGCGGTGGCGGGGGTGGCCCCGGACGAAGAGGGGGAAGAAGACGTGGAGTTGGGGTCTTTGGGGCCGCAGGCGGCGAGGTAAAGGGCGGCGGGCAGGAGGAGAATGCGAAGGAAACGCAGGTTTTTAACCACGGAGGGCACGGAGGGCACGGAGGAGACGGAGGGCATCGGGTTTAGCGGTAGAGGGTGAATTTTTTTGGGTCGAAGGCTTCGCGAATGGCTTCGCCGACGAAGGTGACGAGGGTGAGCACGAGAGTCATGGCGGTGAAGGCGGAGAGCACGATCCAGGGGGCGAGGGTGAGTTGTTGGGTGCCTTGGCGGAGGAGCTCGCCCCAGCTCGGCGTGGGCACGGGAAGCCCGAAGCCGAGAAAATCAAGCGCGGTGAGCGAGCTGATGGCGCCGGCGACGGTGAAGGGCACGAAGGTGACGAGGGTGGCGGCGGTGTTGGGCAGGATGTGGTGGAGGATGATGCGGCTATCGCTGGCGCCGAGGACCTGGGCGGCGGCCACGTAGTCGCGGGCTTTTTCCTTATAGGTGCCGGTGCGCATGTAGTAGGTCATGCCCATCCAGCCGAAGGCGACGGTGATGACGACGAGCCAGCCGAGGCTGGGTTTGATGAGGGCGGCGACGATGATGACGATGTAGAGGAAGGGGATGTTGGACCAGATCTCGATGACGCGCTGGACGAGCAGATCGAAGACGCCGCCGTAGTAGCCCATCATGCAGCCGAGGAGGATGCCGAGGCCGTAGACGCCGGCGCAGAACCAGAAGGCGAAGATGAGGACGTTGCGGAAGCCGTAGACGAGGCGGCCGAGGATGTCGCGGTTTTGGGTGTCGGTGCCGAGCAGGTGGCGTTGGGCGAAGTCGGGGGCGCGGGCGCGAAAATACCCGGTGGGGTAGCAGTTCTCGATGGGGTTGTACGGGATGGGCGGGAGGAGGACAAAATCGCCGCGGGCACGGGCGGCTGCACTGGCGGGTGTGTCGGCGCGGAGTTGGTCGCGGAGCTGGCGGTAATCGGTCTCCCAATCGTAATCGAGGCCGAGCGCGCGGCCGGGGATGATGGCGCCGTAGGTGGGGAAAAACCAGTGGCCGTCGTGGCGGACGAGGAGGGCGCGGTGGTTGATAAAAAGCTCGGCGAGAAAGGCGAAGAGGATGAGCCCGACGAGGGCGAGGAACGACCAGTAACCGCGCCGGATGGAGCGGAAGCGCCGAAGCTTTTTGGCGGTGATCGGGTTGAGACGGAGGGGCATGCGGGAGGCGAGGGCGTCGGGCGGAGGCGGGGACCGGGGGGCGCGGGGTTGGGCGGGGGTTTGGCGGGAGGGAGGGGGCGGTTCAGTTGAAGCGGATGCGGGGGTCGAGGACGGCGACGAGGAAGTCGGAGAGGATGTTGCCGACGAGGAGCAGGACGGAGGAGATGAGCAGGATGCCGAGCACGACGGGATAGTCGCGGTCCACGGTGGATTTGAAGGCGAGCAGGCCCATGCCATCGATGTCGAAGACGACCTCGATGAGGAAGGAGCCGGTGAGCACGAGGCCGATGTTTTGGCCGAAGGTGGTGGCGAGCGGGATGAGGGAGTTGCGCAGGGCGTGGTGGAAGACGGCGGAGCGGAAGGGCACGCCCTTGGCGGCGGCGGTGCGCATGTAGTCGGCGGCAAGGTTGTCCATGAGGTGGTTTTTCATGAGCAGGGTGGTGAAGGCGAAACTGCCGACGAGGTAGGCCGAGAGGGGGAGCGCGGTGTGTTGAAAAAGGTCCCAGGCCTTGGCGCCGAGGCCGAGTTCGGGGAAGTTGTCGCTCACGAAGCCGCCGAGCGGGAACCATTCCAGGCGGGCGGCGAAAATGAAGAGCAGGAGGCTGCCGAGCACGTAGCCGGGCACGGCGTAGCCGGCGAAGACGATGACGGAGGACGCGTTGTCCAGAGGGGTGCGGTGGCGGATGGCTTTGACGATGCCGAGGGGCAGGCAGACGGCGTAGGTAAGGAGGGTGGTGAGCAGACCGTAGTAGATGGAGACGGGGAGCTTGGAGGCGATGATGGTCCAGACCGGCTGGTGGTAGATGTAGGAGGTGCCGAGGTCGCCGCGCGCGACTTTGCCGATCCAGGCGGCGTAGGCGGCATACCAGGGTTTATCGAAGCCGTAGAAGCGTTTGAGCTGGTCGATCTGCTCGGTGGAGAGGGAGGTGCCGGCGCCTGCGGTGGGGCGCGCCCCGCCTCCGGAAATGTCGGCCTGGCGGGCCTCGGACAGGGCGCGCTCAATGGGGCCGCCGGGGACGAGCCGGGTGATAAAAAAGACGAGGAGCGTGACGCCGAGGAGGGTCGGTGGAATCAGGAGGAGACGTCTGAAAAAGTAATCCCGCATGAGGTTGGACGGCGAACGTCGGGGTGGAGCTTGCGAAGGTGGGCGGGAGGGGGACAGCGCGAAATGCGGCGAGTGCCGCGAAAGGGCGTGCGCGAGGTGCGAAGAGGGAAGGGAGTCGCGGAGAGGGAGCGCGATGGGAGGAGAGGAAAGGGAGGTTCGGA
>JBBRHC010000284.1:0-4954 GCA_038223295.1 Opitutales bacterium | reverse complement strand
CAACCTCCAGCGGATCGAGCAGTTGCTCGTCACCCTCGACCAGCCCGCCGCCGCCTCCTCCGTCGTCAAGAGCTACCCCATCGTCAACGCCAAGGCCTCCGACATCAGCAATCAGCTCCGCACCTTCCTCGGGGGGCCGATCGCCACCCAAATCGGCGCCACGACCATTTACCAAGCCGATGATCGCACCAACCTGATCATCCTCATCAGCCACCCGCGTGAACAGGCCCTCTTCGACGATCTCATCGCCCGGCTCGACTCCGAGGCCTCGCCCAAGACCCGCAGCGAGGTCATCTTTCTCAAACACGCCAACGCCCCCGACATCGAGGCCCTCCTCGCCAAGCTCGTCAGCGGGCAAAACACCGCCACCCAGCGCGGGGGCGGCTCCTCCGGCCGCCTGTCGAATACGCGCCTGAATCCCACGCCGGCCGCCGGGGCGGAGGGCGGCGGCGCGGCCGCCGCCGTGCCCGCCGCCGCCACCAGCCTCGTGGCGGGCGCGGCCTCCTCCGAGGAGTTCTCCAGCCTGCTCACCATCGTCTCCGACGAACGCTCCAACGCCATCGTCGTCGCTGGCACGCCCAACGACATCAAACTCGTCGTCTCCCTCGTCAACCGCCTCGACGTTCTCCTCGCCCAGGTCCGCATCGAGGTCGTCATCGCCGAGGTCACCCTCCAGGACGACTCCAGCTCCGGCATCAGCTCCCTCGGCCTGCGCGTCGAGGACAACAAACTCGTCGGCTTCAACGCCTCCGGCCCCGGCGCCACCATCGGCGGCACCGGCGAGGGCAGCTTCGCCACCAGCACCGGCTACGGCCAGAATCTCAGCGCCGTCATCGGCCTCAGCACCACCCCGCGCAAGAACAACGCCAGCATCCTCCAGACGCCCTCCATCGTCACCACCCACAACAAGGAGGCCGAGATCTTCGTCGGCGAGACCCGCCCCGTCATCTCCGGCTCCCAGTCCACCCCGACCGGCGGCGTTAACGGCGGCTTCTCCAGCAGCTCGACCGTCACCCAGCAGGAGATCGGTATCCGCCTGCGCGTCCTCCCTCTCATCGGCAGCTCCGGCAACGTGCAGCTCGAGATCGAGCAGGAGGTCGAGGACGTGCTCGGCAACGTCACCATCGACGGCAACGACCAACCCCGCATCGGACGCCGCACCACCACCTCCTACGTCAGCTCCCGCAACGGCGACATCATCGTGCTCGGCGGCCTCCAGCGCGCCTCCCAGTCCAAGAATACCGGCCGCCTCGGCCCCATCCCCTTCCTGGGCGATCTCTTCGGCTCCCGCACCCGCTCCAAGGGCCGCACCGAGCTGATCTTTTTCCTCCGCCCCGTGGTGTTGACCAACACCTTCCTCGACAACGTCGAGGCCATGCGCCGCATCGACTCCACCTCCCAGTCAAAGGACGTCCGCGCAATCATCGACAACCGCCCCGCCGCCGCGCCCAACTCCACCCCCTTCGTCGAGCCCGCGCTCTTCCCCCCCGGCCCCGTCGCCCCCATCGCGCCCGCCCCCGTCGCGCCGACCACCCCATAATCCACCCGCCCGCCGCCGCCTTATCCGCCGTCCTCCTCCCCTAGCCGCCCTCCTCCTCCCTCATTCGCGCACGTAAGAGCGTGGCCCCGCCCCGCCCCTAGACGCCTCGTCGCCCCCGGCCCATGTCTTTCTCCCTCGACGCCACCTCCTTCCCCGCGCTCTCCCCCGAGGCCCTCCAGATCGTCGTCGACGCCCCGCGCTCCGAGCGCCTGCTCGCCCTCGCCGGCGCCCTCACCCTCCCGCCCGACGCCGCCCTCGCCGCCCTTGCCCAGGCCTCCTCCCTGCCCGTCCTCGGCGACCCCGCCATCGACCCCGATTCCCTCCGCATCCTACCCGCCCGCCTCGTCCACGAATACCAGCTCATCCCCGTATCCGTAAAATCGTTACAGCCCGCCGTCGCCGCCGACTCCGCCGTCTCGCCCGACGAGGTGGCCGCCGCCCTGCCCGACACCGCCCCGCTCCATCTCGCCACCGCCTGGCCCCCCACCACCGAGATCCAGGACTGGCTCGCCACCTTCACCTCCCGCCCCCTCGTCTGGCACCTCGCCCCCGCCGATCGCATCAAGGAGGTCATCGTCGCCAACTACGGCGTCGGCGGCGGCTCCCTCGAGGACGAACTCGATGCCCTCGACCCCGTCGCCGCCTCCGGCGAGGCCGAGGCCGACGAGGACGCCGCCGTCGTGCGTTTCGTCACCGACGTCCTCGCCCAGGGCATCGCCGACCAGGCCACCGACGTCCACTTCGAGCCCCAGGAAGAAGCCCTCCGCATCCGCTACCGCATCGACGGCCTCCTCGTCCCCGTCCCCGTCCCCGACAACCTCCGCCGTTTCCAGGACGCCATCCTCTCGCGCCTCAAAATCATGGCGCGCCTCAACATCTCCGAAAAACGCCTCCCGCAGGATGGCCGCATCAACTTTAAGGCCGGCGCCACCGCCCTCGACATCCGCGTCTCCACCTTCCCCTGCCTCTACGGTGAGTCCGTCTCCCTCCGCCTCCTCAACCAGAAAAAAGAGGCCTACACCATGGATCGCCTCGGCATGTCCCCCGCCGAGCAAAGCGTCATCAACAAAGTCCTCGACTACCCCCACGGCATCATCCTCGTCACCGGCCCCACCGGCTCGGGCAAATCCACCTCGCTCAACGCCTTCCTGCGCAAGATCAACTCCCCCGATCTCCGCATCATCACCATCGAGGACCCCATCGAGTACGAGGTGCCCGGCGCCAACCAGATGCAGACCCGCGCCGAGATCGGCCTCACCTTCGCCTCCGCCCTCCGCTCCGTCCTCCGCCAGGATCCCGACGTCATCATGGTCGGCGAGATCCGCGATCTGGAGACCGCCGAGATTGCCATCCGCGCCTCCCTCACCGGTCACTTGGTGTTCTCCACCCTCCACACCAACGACGCCCCCGGCGCCATCACCCGTCTCATCGACATGGGCGTCGAGCCCTTCCTCGTCGCCTCCGCCGTCGAACTCGTCATCGCCCAGCGCCTCGTCCGCCGCCTCTGCCAAGCCTGCGCCAAACCCGCCCCCGCCGACCACGACCGCATCCAGGCCGATCTCGTCGCCCTCGGCCTCCCCCCTTCCCTCGCCGAGGGCATCACCGAGCTCAACGCCCCCGTCGGTTGCCGCGCCTGTCGCGGCACCGGTTACCGCGGTCGCGTCGGCGTCTTCGAGATTCTCCACCCCAAGCCGCTCCACGATCTCATCGTGAAACGCGAGTCCGGCCACGCCCTCACCGAGCAAGCCATCGCCAACGGCATGACCACCCTCGCCCAATCCGGCTGGGATCGCGTCCGCAAAGGCCAGACCACCTTCGACGAACTCCTCAAAGCCCTCAGCACGACCGACTGACCGCGCCGCACCGGCGCCGCAGCGCCCGCCGCCCATGCCCTCTTTCACCTACCACGCCCGCGACAAGGCCGGCTCCTCCACCAGCGGCACGCTCGATGCGCCCAGCCGCCGCGACGCCCTCCGCCGCCTGCAATCGCGTGGCCTCACCCCGACCAACCTCGCCGAGGCCTCCGGTGCCGCGCCCAAGAACACCCGCTCCCGCAAAACCTCCCCCGCGGGCCGTCCGCTCGCGACCGCTTCCGCCACCGCCGTGCCCCAGCCCTCCGGCAAAAAAGACGCCCGGAGCACCCCCACCCGCAAGGAGTGCCTGCCCCTGCTCGAAACCCTCGCCGACCTCATCCGCGGCGGCCTCTCCGCCGGCGAGGCCGTGCGCCTCCTCTCCATCCGCGTCTCCCAGCCCCGCCTGCGCGCCCTCTGCACCTCCCTCTGGTCCAGCCTCAGCGAAGGCCAGACCCTCTCCGCCGCCTTCGCCCTGCACCCCCAGGTCTTCGATACCCAGACCATCAACCTCGTCGCCGCCGGCGAGGCCACGGGCAACCTCCGCGACGTCCTCGAGCGCCTCATCGCCCACTTCACCGAGCAGAAGGAACTCCGCGCCAAATTCGCCGCCGCCCTCGCCTACCCCGTCTTCGTCTGTTTCCTCGCCGCCGGCGTCATCCTGTTTTTCCTCTTTTTCCTCCTCCCGCGCCTCAAAGGCCTCCTCACCTCCCTCGGCGGCGAGCTCCCCTGGGCGACCAAACTCTTGGTCAACAGCTCCGAGTTTCTGCTCCACTACGGCGCCTTCGGCGTGGTCGCCGTGGTCATCGCCATCATCTCGATCACGCAGTCCCGCCGCACCCCCGCCGGCCGCCTAGCCACCGATGAGATCGGCTTGCGCATCCCGGTGCTGAGCGGCTTCGCCATCCGCGGCACCGTGCTCAACTTCGCCCACACCCTCGCCGTCCTCCTCGAGAACGGCATCACCACCGCCGAGGCCCTCCGCCTCGCCGAAAAGACCATCGCCAACCAGGCCCTCCGCGCCCGCCTGCGCGAGGCCACCGACCGCGTGCTCGAGGGCGAATCGCTCTCCGTCGCGCTGGGCCGCACCGGCATTTTCGAGCCCCTCCTGCTCGACCGCCTCTCCGTCTCCGAGCAAAGCGGCAACCTCGCCCCCGGCCTGAAAGACATCGCCCGCACCTGCCGCGCCCAGTTGGACAAATTTCTCAACACCTTCACCACCTCGATCAGCGCCGGCGTCCTCGTCGCGGCCTTCAGCTTCGTGGCCTTCATCGCCTACGCCATCGTCAGTGCCGTCTTCCAAGTCAGCAGCAGCTTCCGCTTCTGACCCAAAGCGCGCCACCGGGAGCCCCCACCGCCTCCTCCCCTCGTAGGCTTGAACGTAAATTCAAGTCAGCGCCCCCCCCCCCGGCCCGAGCCCCCCGCCCCGCCCCCCCAACCCCCCCCCCCCCCCCCCCCCCCCCCCCCCCCCCCACCAAAAACCCCCCGGCTCCCACTACGCCGTCGGCCTCGAAAACGGCTGGGACTACCCGCACCCCTCCGCCATGTGGATCGCCGAGGGTCT
>JBBRHC010000283.1:0-4978 GCA_038223295.1 Opitutales bacterium | reverse complement strand
TGCTACGCCCGCTGGTTCGCAGCGTGAAGCTGATTCGTTGGTTTCGCGCTCATTGGTTCTCGGCCGCCCCTCTACGCGATCTACTCGACCATTTGCGGAGGTTATACGCCACGCTCTAGACTATATATATGGACACCGTTGTCGAAGGAGCAGGCGAGGAGGGTGAGGAGGATCGCGTTGAACAGAACGGCGAGGCTGCGCCACGTATAGCGCCATACGCGGTTGGGGCGTAAGACGGTTGGTGGTAGCACGCTCAGGAGGGCGGTGGCACGTATTTCTGGGCGGCCCTAAGGGGCGAAGGGGGCGCGTTCAGTCCTGTGTTCGCTTGGCGGCGATGGCGCGGAGTTCCTTCACGGCGAGCAGGTCTTTTTCGCGGCCGACGGCCTCCTTGGCGGTGATTAGATCGGCAAGGGAGATGATGGCGCAGCTTCTACCAAACAAGGGAATTGTCGTGGCGGATTCTCGCAGGCGCGCGTAGTCACCAATGCCAAGAACATTGGACAGCACGTCTATGATGCCTCCGTCGGTTTCAAGGTAGAGATTGGTAAGCGGAACCCCGACAGGGGGGACTTCAAGGAAGGAAAGTTTCCGGTGAGTCATGCGATGCACGGGGTGCATGTCTGCCAGCACAACACGGAGCTTGGCGATATTCTCGGGCGAGAGCACGGCGCAGATGTCGAGGTCGTTGGTGACGAGCGAGGAACCGTGAAGCACGCCCGCATAGCCTCCAATCACCACGAAATCCAACTGCGCGTCAGCGAGTCTTTGAAGCAATAGATGTAGATTGTGCACGACTTAGTTCTCCGGCCTTCCGCAACGCCTGCGCGAGTTCCAATGAAGAATCGTGACGCAACAGACGTTCCTCCGGCGTTAGCGCCAGGTTGCAGTCTATCAAGTTTAAATCGAAGCCAGCCCGGGCGGCGGCTTCGATAGCTTGGTCAGGCACGAGCGAAGCGTTCATGATCGAATTAGATAAATGGCGAAATAGTTCACGCCAAGCACGCTTTGAAGCCTTCGGTGAGGGCGGCGCGGTCGAGGTTTTTGCCGATGAAGACGAGGGTGTTTTGGCGCGGGTCCGTGCCCCAGGGGCGGTCAAACTTGGCGTCGAAAAGCATGTGCACGCCTTGAAAAACGAGGCGGTTGGGTGCGCCTTTGACCGTGAGCACACCCTTGCAGCGGTAGATGTCGCCGCCTTTTTCCTTGAGGAGCAGGCCGATCCAGTCGTTGGGCTTTTTGCCGTCAAGGTCACCGGGGGTGGTGATGCCAACGCTGGTGACGTCGTCGTCGTGGCTGTGGGTGTGGTCGTAGTCTTGTTGCCAGCCGGGTTTGGCGGTTTCGCCCATGACTTCGATGTGCAGCGGATGGTGGCCGCAGGCCTCGAAGACCATGTAATAGCCGGGCGCGGCGAGGGTGAGGCCAAAGTGGGCGTGGGCGTGCTCGCCGATTTGGAGGCGCTGGAGGGTGCCGCCGGGGGTGATGACGTCTCCTGGCGCGACTTTGTTTTTCCAGTCGGAGAAGATGAGCACGGCTGCGTCGCGGGCGGCGGTGAGGTCGGCCTCGGCGAGGGATTTTATCGGCATGACGACGATGTCGAGCGTGCCGTCGGCGCCGTGGTGATGATGGTGTTCCGCGTGGTCGTGGCCGTGGTCGCCATGGGCGTCGGCGTCGTGGAAATGTTTGCCGTGGCCATGATCGTGGCCGCCGTACTCGTCTTCTGCGTGGCCGATGATGAGTTGGTGGGCGCCGGCGGGGAGGGCATAGACGCCGGCCCACTCGAAGGGGTAGGTGGGCTCGAGGAAGCGCGGGTCTAGCTCGGTGGCGCGGGAGAGCTGGAAGCCGCCGACGTTGAGCACGGCGGTGAGGGGCACGTCGGCGTTTTGGGCGCGGTGGATTTTGGCGGCGGAGTTCATCTTGCCGATGCGGGCGTCTAGGGCGTCGAGGTCGGCGGGGGAGACGAGGTCGGTCTTGTTGAGGATGATGACGTCGGCGAAACCGATCTGTTTTTTTACCTCGGGGGAGGAGTCGAGGTGGAGGAGGAGGAGGACGTGTTTGGCGTCCACGTCGGTGACGATGCTATCGAGGCGGAAAGCGGCCTTCATCTCGTTGTCGGTGAAAAAAGTCTGGGCGACGGGGCCGGGGTCGGCGAGGCCGGTGGTCTCGATGAGGATGCCGTCGAGGCGATCCTTGCGTTTCATGAGGCGGCCGAGCACGCGTGTGAGCCGGCTGAAAAAGGGGCCGGGCGGTTACATAGATACATTAGGTAACGAGGACGGTAAAACGCCCCCGGCGCGTTAAGATCGCAGACTCGGTGGCACAGGCCACGCCAGCCCCGAGCGGCTGTCACGCCGTCTGCTTCCTCCTTCCGCTCTGTTGTCGCTCCAGTCCGCAGAGGTGCGACCCCGCCGGGGACGGCCCACAGCACAAGAATGTGCCGCAAAAGGCGGCGCTCCGATAAGACCCGCGCCGGCATGTCACGGCCCCCGTTCGTTCCGTTCCCGATTGCCGAGTCGTGCCCGTCCTGAAGTGGTCGGTACGGACCCCGCCGCGCCCGGCTGACCGGGCGCCCCCTCAATCTCGCGCAGCCAAAGTCCGGACCAGCGAGGCCGGCTGGCTGTGGGTTTTTACCGCCTTGGCGCACTGGAACGCAAAATGCCTTGGCCAACGCGTCTGCAAGGACGGCGACCGGTTTGCGGCTTAATTCTAATTCGCGATCAAAATGAGACTATCATTAATAATTGGCCAGGGACTGCCAACGCTACACAAAGCATCCGATGTAGGGTTGGCCGTCCTCGGCCAATTAGAATCACTTTGAAAGCGAATTGGAATAAGAGCCTTTTGCGGAGGCTATCACTCGCCTTCGGCACGAGTGCCGCCTGGGTCGCTCGCGGCGTGGAGCTGCGCCACGATCACGGCTGCCAAGACCTCACCAAGTGGATCCAGGGCCAGAGCCGTTACCACGGCTGCACCTATCGCAACCGCGCGGAATTGGCCACCGCCCCCTCCGCCATCGGCGAACTCTACAATCGCGAATGGCGTCTCGAGAAGCCCCTTCACCGCAGCCCTATCCAAGCCCGCCGCGATTACTAATCCCTCATCCCATTTGGCCGCCTGATTAATCTTTGTCTTGTGTCCGGGAGTCCGTCGCCGACACGACGTTTGGAGAACTTTGGCCGCACCGCCGCCAGCCCGGCCTCGCACTCGCTGGCCACCGATGGCGACGGCGTGGCCAACCTGCTCAAATACGCGTTCAACCTCGAGCGCGGCAAACCCGCCGGGATCCTCGTTGCCGGCGAGAGCACGGCCGGCCTGCCCGACATCCGGATCTACCCCACCACCTCGAGTCTGTGCGTCGAGTATGTGCGCCGCCGCGCGGACACCGTCCCGGGGATCGTTTGCCACGTGGAGTTCTCCACCGACCTCACGAACTGGTCCATCCCGTCCAACGCGGTGGAGGAGGTGGAGGAGATCGATGGCATCCGGCAACGCGTGCGCCTGCACGATCCGCCCCCCCCCCCGCGCCCGGTGCGCCCCGCTTCGGCCGCGTGCGGGTCGAGGAAATCGCGCCGTAGTATCCGCTCGCCACCGTTACCTCATCCGGCCGAGCCGGATCGAGCCGGCGAGACAGGTAGGCAGCCCCGCCGTGCGGTGACCCGCACGGCGGGGGTGAGCGGCGAGCAACCGGCGGATGAAAACTTAGGGTCGCGCCCGCGGGCCGGTGGGTTTTTCGTGACCCTCCGCCCCATGCGTCTTCGCCGTCTCACCCTGCAAAACCTGCGCAACATCGCGTTCGCGGAGTTTTTGTTTGCGGGGCGGCAACAGTTTTTTGTCGGCCAGAACGGCCAGGGGAAAACCAATCTGCTCGAGGCGGTGGGTTTCGTGACCGCGTTGCGCTCTTTTCGCGCCGCCGACACCGGGTTGCTCATCGCCCATGGGAAACGCGAGGGCGCGCTGGCGGCGGAGTTTGAGCACGAGAAGTTTGGGCCCAGCCGCGTGATGATCGCCCTGCGCTCCGGGGGCAAAGAAGTGACCTGCGACGGTGAACGCGTGACGCGGCTGGCGGACTTCCTCGGGCGTTTCCCGACCGTGGTTTTTTCCTCTCAGGATCAACAACTGGCGCGCGGCGCGCCCGCGCTCCGGCGGCGCTGGCTGGACCTCGCCCTCGCCGGGGTGGACGCGGGTTATCTGTATTCGCTGACCAACTACCACCGGGCGCTCGACGCGCGTAACCAATTGCTCAAGCGCCAGGCCCCGGCGGCCGAGCTGGCGGCCTTCGAGGCGCCGCTGGCCGAGGCCGCCGCCGCGCTCGTGCTCGCGCGGCGGGCGGGGGTGGCCGCGCTCGCGCCGCAGGTGGCCGCCGCCTACGCCGCGCTGAGCGCGGACGCGGAGACGGCCACGCTCGCCTACGAGGCGAACACCGACGCGGGCGAGGCGGCGGCGTGGCGCGCCCACTTCGAAAAAAGCCGACCGCGCGACCTCCTGTTTCGCGGCTCCCAGTCCGGGCCGCATCGCGATGATCTGGAGTTCCGCATCGGAGGCCGCGCGGCGCGCGACTACGGCTCCGAGGGGCAGCAGCGCAGCCTCGTGCTCGCGCTGCGCCTGGCGCAGGTCGGCCACGTGCGCGCCGCCACCGGGGTGCAGCCGGTGCTGCTGGCGGACGACGTGCTCGGCGAACTCGACCCCGAGCGGCGGCGGCGCTTCTGGGCGGCGCTCGGTGAGGAGCGACAGGTGCTGGCGACCGGCACCGAGCTGCCCTATGCGGGACTGGGCGCGTGGGAAGTGTTTCGCGTGGCGGGCGGAGCCTTCACGGCGGAGGGCACGGTATGAAATACGGCGGAACGGCGGGCCAGGGAACGGTGGGCTACGGAACGGCGGGCCCAGCGGTCCCGCCCCACCTCTTTTTCTTATGACATTCGATACCGGCATGTGGGTGCTCGCGGCGTTCGCGGCGATGATCGTGGGGCTTTCCAAGACCGGCGTG
>JBBRHC010000282.1:0-5005 GCA_038223295.1 Opitutales bacterium | reverse complement strand
GGCCGACGTTGGGGTCGTTGCCCGCCATGGCGCATTTGAAGAGCGGTGCGTTAACGATTGCCTTGCCCAACGCGCAGGCGGTGGCGGCATCGGGCGCGGCGGAGACGCGCACGCGCAGCACGTGGCGCACGCCCTCGCCGTTGCGAACCACGTCCTCGGCGAGGTCGGTGCAGACGGCGTGCAAGGCGGCCTCGAAGGCGGCGAGGTCGGGGCAGGGCACCCGGCCCGAGGAGACCAGGACGACGGTATCGGATGTGCTGGTATCGCTGTCGATCGAGATGCGGTTGAACGTCTCGCCGCTCACGCGTGAGAGCATGGCGCGCAGCGCGTCGCGGGGCACCGCGAGATCGGTGAGCACGTAGACGAGCATGGTGGCGAGATTGGGCTCGATCATGCCCGCGCCCTTGGCGATGCCCACGATGCAACCGCCCGCGAGATCGGCGCGGCGGATTTTGGGATACAGATCGGTGGTCACGATGCCCTCGGCGGCGGGCAGGATGCTGGAGGCGACCAGGGTGGCGGGAAGCTTCGGCAGGGCGGCGATCATCGCTTCGACCGGCAAACCCCACCCGATGACGCCGGTGGAGCAGGGGAGGATCGCGGTGGGCGCGAGGCCGAGCAGGCTGGCGGCGGCGGCGCTCACCGTCTCGCTCGCCTCGACGCCGCCGGGGGCGCACACGTTGGAGATTTTGTTGTTGATCAGGATCGCCCCGAGGCACGGCTGGGCGAGGCGTTGGCGCCCCACGATGACGGGCGCGCCGGGGAAGGCGTTTTTGGTGAACACGGCCGCGAAATCCGGCGAAGGCTGGTCGAGCGCGATGAGCGTGAGCGTCATTTTCGACGGCTTTGGCGCTTCGCGGGGGACGAACTCGAAGCGCGTGGCGCCGACGCGGAAGCCCTGTGGAAGGGCGGCCTGGCTGGCGAGCCAGGCGCGGTGCGCATCGCGGGAGGAGAACGTGTTTTGAGTGCGGGACACGCGCGGATAAGTGAGGCGGCGGGCGAGCGATGCGAGGCGATTTTTTACTGTCAACCGCAGTCTGCCAAAGGTCTGACGGAGATTCGTCTGCGCGGGTCCGTGGAGAACGGAAACAAGCACCGAGCCGCACTCGATGCCAATGGAAAATACTGGTGACTGAACCATGAAAAAAATGGCGAAGTAAAAACTGACGATAAAAATTTTACCGCATGAAATCTTAAAATATCGCTAGGTTAGAATATTCTTTTACTTAGAGCCGATGCATTCCGGAGTTCATGCTACGTGTAAATTATGGCTTTAAGAACGATGGAACTTGGCGGGCTTTGGCCGGGCTTTTTTTGCTGGCTTGGGCACTGGGTCTGAGTGGCTGCGCGACGGTGACGCGAGGCACGAAGGACAAATTGAAGGTCGAGCCCGAGCCATCCGGCGCGCGAGTGACGCTTTCAAGCGGGGCCAGCGGAGTGACCCCGGCCACGTTCAAGTTATCCCGCAAAAAGGGTGTGAGCGTGGAGATCGCCAAAGAAGGCTACGAAACCGAAACGGTGTTGGTTAACTCCTAGTTTTCGTCCGGTGGAGCGGTCGGTTTGACCGGAAATGTGCTGGTTGGAGGTTTGATCGGCGCCGCGGTGGACGGCCTCACGGGAGCCACGTTGAGTCTCAAGCCGAATCCGGTGCGCGTGACTTTGCGACCCTTGGCCCTGACTCCGCCTCCGCTGCCGGACGCAGCGGAGCAGACCTTGGCGGCCGTCCCGCCATCCTCCGCGCCGTCGTTAGGCGCGACGGAGCCAGGAAGCGGGCGCGCTGCGGCGGAGAGTTCGCGGCTTGCGTCCTCGATACCCCCGGCGGATGAGAATGCTGCGGCCTTGCCGTAATGCTTTGCTCGGCGTTCTTTTCCACTTTTTAACCTATGAAACCATCAACCAACGTTTGTTTCGTTTTGCCGGGTTGGTCGCTTTGGCCGCTGTTTGGCTGGGACTGATATCCGGCTGCGCCACCATGGCGGACGCCAAAAATGCGCGCGGCGCCGGCGAAGCCGCGACCTATAAGGCCTCGTTTGAGGACATCTGGGCGGCCTTGCCTGCGGCCGTCACGCAAGCGGGATTGGAGTTCGTGAGCGCGAGCCGCGATGATCGCTCCGTCCTGGCGCAGCGCGGCATCACGGCGTTCAGCTACGGCGAGAATGTGGCGATCTTCGTCGATCAGGCACGAGCTGACGCGCAGCGAGTCGAGGTCGTATCTAAAAAGGCGATGGCGACGAACGTCTTCGCCCCGAACTGGGCGAAGCCTATCTTTGCCGAACTGGATAAGAAATTCAGTCGCGAGTAACTGCTTGGGCGTAACGGGAGCGCTCGCACCCCGGCGTGGTAGCGGGGGTAACTCGAGTGTCGCCGCGATTGTGGTGGAAAAGCCGGGCGCGGGTGATTTACCCGACTCTCCAGGCACACAATAATGAACGTCTCCGAAATCACCGCCAAGGCCAAGGTTCTCCTCGAAGCTCTGCCCTACATCCAGGACTTCCGCGGCTCCACATTCGTCGTGAAATACGGCGGCAGTTTCATGGACGATCCCGATGCCGCCGTGCGCAATCGCGTCGCCTACGACCTCGCCTTCCTCGCCGCCTGCGGGATCAACGTCGTCGTTGTTCACGGCGGGGGCAAAGCCATCACCAAGGCCATGGAGCACTCCGGCCTGACTTCGCGGTTCGCGCCCAACGGCATGCGCATCACCGACGAGGCCACAGTGCAGATCGTGAAAAAGACCCTCGACGAAATCGTGAACAAGGACGTGTGCGACGCCATCACCCTGGCCCGCGCCAAACCCAAGGGCCTCGCCGGCGACACCGTGCTGGTCTGCGAAAAACTCACCGTCGATGACAACGGCCAAGTCGTGGACCTCGGCTACGTCGGCGAGGTCGTCGAGGTGAAGGTGAAGCTCATCAAAAAAGAGATTTCCGACGGTTTCATCCCGGTGCTGTCCCCCGTGGCCGAGGGCCGCGACGGCAAACCTTACAACGTCAACGCCGACCTCGTGGCCGGTCGCGTGGCCTCCGCGCTCCGCGCCCGCCGCCTCGTCTACATGAGCGACGTGCCCGGCCTGCTCGCCTCGCCGCCCGATATCGACTCGCTCATCTCCACCCTGAAAGTCTCGCAGGTGGACGACCTCAAGCGGCGCGGCGTCATCGACAAAGGCATGCGCCCGAAAGTCCTTAGCGCGGTGCGCGCCCTGCACGAGGGGGTACAACGTGTACACTTCATCGACGGCCGTCTGCCCCACTCGCTGTTGCTGGAGATTTTCACCGACAAGGGCATCGGCACGGAAATCGTGCAAGGTTGAGGGCGCCGATTACCACCAAGGTTTAATGCCCGGCGGCTCGCCTCGCGCGGCCGCCGGCTTCATTTCAAAAGACCACCATGAGCCAGACCCGGATCGCCCAGACCGCCGCCGAAGCCGCCTACGACTCGTATGTGCTGCGCAACTACGGTCGCCCCGCCATCACGCTCGCGCGCGGCGAGGGGTGCCGCGTCTGGGACGACGCGGGCAAGCGCTACCTGGATTTCGCCTCGGGCATCGCGGTGAACGCCGTGGGCCACTGCCACCCGCGCTGGGTGAAGGCCGTGAGCGAGCAGGCCGCCACGCTGGTCCACGTCAGCAACCTTTTCCGCAATCCGCTGCAGGGTGAGCTCGCGCGCCGCCTCGTCGCGCAGGCCGGCCCGGGCCGGGTGTTTTTCTGTAATTCCGGGGCCGAGGCCAACGAGGGCCTGCTCAAACTCGCCCGCCTCCACGGCATCCGGAAAAGCGGCGAAGAGGGCGTCTGCTACAAAGTGCTCTGCGCGAAGTCGGCCTTTCACGGGCGCACCTTTGGCGGTATGAGCGCGACCCCGCAGGAGAAGATCCAAAAAGGATTTCGCCCGCTGGTGCCCGGCTTTGCCTTCGGGGAGTTGAACAATCTCGCCTCCTTCGAGGCGCTGATCGACGAGCAGACGGCGGCGATCTTCGTCGAGACTATCCAGGGCGAGGGCGGGGTGAATCCCTGCACGACCGGGTTTTTGCTCGGCCTGCGCGATCTCTGCAACCGCCACAACCTGCTGCTTTTGCTCGACGAGGTGCAGTGCGGCGTCGGGCGCACGGGCAAGTTTTTCGCTTTCGACCACGCGGGTGTGCGGCCCGACGCCATCGGCATGGCCAAGGGACTCGGCGGCGGCTTCCCCATCGGCGCGATTTGGATCGGCGAGGGCGCGGCGGACTTGTTCCAGCCCGGCATGCACGGCACGACTTTCGGCGGCACGCCGCTTGCCTGCGCGGCGGCGCTGGCGACGCTCGATATCATCCGCGACGAGAAACTCTGCGAACACATCGCGCGCGTGACCGGCCCCTGGCACGCGGCTCTGGCGCGGCTCGCGGCCGAGTTTCCCGCGCAGTGCACGGGCTGGCGTGGTCTGGGTTTCATGGTCGGCCTCCAGCTCACGGGCGATCCCGCGCCCTACGTGGCGGCTCTGCGCGACGCCGGGCTGCTGGCACCGATGGCGGGCGGCCAGGTTATCCGCCTGCTTCCTCCGCTCATCGCCACCGAGGCCGAGTTGGCGGAGTCGACGGACATCCTGCGCCGGGTCTTCTCGGCCAAGGCTGCTGTGGCGTAGGGATTTTGTCGCTCAAAGGCCTTCGTAGATCTCCGAGAGGGGCAGGTTGATTTTCAGGCTCTCGAACTCGGCGATCGCGGACGGCTCGACCAACGAGACCGCCTGCCAGTTTTGCTGGCGGCGGTGGATTACCACCTCCGGGCGATCCTGCGCCACCACGACGTATTCGCCGAGGGTGGGGATGGTGCGGTAGTTGAGGAATTTTTCCCGGCGGTCGATGGCTTCGGTCGCGGGCGAGAGCACTTCGATGATCCTAAATCCCGCAGTTGAGCCTTACGGAGCGTTTTTTGGGAGCCAGTCATCGGGGTTGAGGGGATTGAGCCAGCACAGATAGCGTTCAAAGGTTTGTTGCGGGTCCAACTGCGGCGCGATTGAGGCGAGCCAGCGCTCG
>JBBRHC010000281.1:0-5007 GCA_038223295.1 Opitutales bacterium | reverse complement strand
TGGAGTTAGCTTACTCTCTATCAGCTCCTTCTGTCCTGACAACAGGAGCGCAACGCGCCGGGCGACTGCCGCGCGGTCACCCTCCGCCACCGCCGCGTCGCCGAGGGAGGCGACTATGCGCTGCCGTGGGCTATCCTCCTCGTTAAGAAAGGCTTGTATAAGCTGGAGAACGATTCCGGAGGGGGTTTTCTTATGGCGGAAAAACATGCAGGTCCTTAATTTGCAGATAATTACAAAAAAGCAAGCTAAATATTAATTTATAGGCACTACAGAATTAAAATAAAATACGTGTGTTGGTAATTAACAACTTACGTAATTAAGACCCCGGAAATTGCGAAAAATGCCTTCCGAGCACCGAACTCGGGTTAGGCGCGCGGCAGGCGGCGCATTTGCGCGGGCTGACCTCTCCTTTGCGGGTGCAGACGTGCGCCTTGTGCCCATGACCTGCGGAGGCGGAGAGGGGCGTTTCGTCCGCCAGCGGGAGGAGCGACTCGTGCGCGTCGCCGCCGAAGCGGCACCGGGTATATTCGAGCAGGAAAATCACGATGAAGGTCAGCGACAGGCAGAGACTGATGATGAGCGTAAGGGGGATGACGGACATGGGCGGCGTGGTGGGTCGGAAGGTTGGCGGGCGGACCCTCACCTTAGTCGCTTACGCTTACCGTCTCTCGGCGCAGGATGCCGGAGGCTGCGCATATCTTGCTCACGAGGCGGGCGTGAGGGCTTGAGGAGGTCTAGCTTCGCGTTATCCCGACGCGAGGTCAGGTTGTTACGGTGGAATACGTTACCGTCGTGTGTCCGCACCGGGTCGATCCCGACACACCCGTGATTATCGAGTGACGCCGGAGCTGTCGGGTTGAGCGCGGGCGTGGCTAATTCTTTGAAATTGCGACCCAATTCCCACCCACATGAAACCGTCCACCGTCCTCGCGTCCCTTGTCCTCGCGGCCATCGCTTCCCAGCCCGCCTCCGCCCTCACCCAAAGCCTCGCCTACCTCGGCCAGGAAACCTTCCCCACCTCCACCACCTTCGGCGGCACCACCGTCGGCGGCCTTTCGGGCATCGTCTACGACACCGCCGCGAGCCGCTACTACGCGATCTCCGACGACCGCAGCCAGATCAACAGCGCCCGCTTCTACACCCTCAGCATCAACATCGCCGACGGCGTGCTCGCCCCCGGCGACGTGCAATTCACCGGCGTCACCACCCTCCTCCAGCCCAACGGCCAGCCCTTCCCCGCCGCCGGCCTCGACCCCGAAGGCATCGCCCTCGTCGGCAGCTCCGTTTACATCAGCTCCGAGGGCGCCAACACCGCCTCGCAGATCCAGAGCCCCTTCGTCAACCGCTTCAACCTTGCCACCGGCCAGCAGGAATCCGGCCTCACCATCGCCGCCAAATTCCAGCCCGCCAACACCTCAGGAAACGCCACCAACGGCGTGCGCAACAACCTCGCCTTCGAGACCCTCACTCAAACGCCCGGCGGCAAAATCGTCACCGCCACCGAAAACGCCCTCGCCCAGGACGGCCCCGCCGCCGCCCTAGGCGTCTCCAGCCCCTCTCGCGTCGCGATTTTCGACCCCGTCAGCGGCGCCAGCACCGGCGAATACCTCTACACCGTGGAGCCTGTCGCCCTGGCCCCCAACCCCTCCAACCAATTCGCCACCAACGGCCTGGTGGACATGCTCGCCCTCTCCGAGACCTCCTTCCTCGCCATCGAACGCTCCTTCTCGGTCGGCGCGGTCGGCACCCCGGGCAACACGGGTAACACCATCAAACTCTTCGAGGTTTCCTTCGCCAACGCCACCGACATCTCCGCCATCGACGGCCTCACCGCCAACAGCCTCGCCGGCATCGTTGGCGCGGAAAAAGAGCTCCTTTTCGACCTCACCACCCTCGGCATCCCGATGGACAATATCGAGGGCATCACCTTCGGCCCCGTCATGAACGATGGTCGCCAATCCCTGATACTAGTCAGCGACAACAACTTCTCCGGCACCCAGTTCACCCAGTTCGTCGCCTTCGCCGTCACCCCCATCCCCGAGCCTGGCACCTACGCGATGCTTGCCGGCGCCCTCGCCCTCGGCTGCGCCGGATTCCGCCGCGCCCGCCTCGCCTAATGCCGCCCGTACAGGGTTTTAGTGACGCCAGAAGTCGCACCGGAGCCGCCCCGCATCAGCACGCGCGACCGATGCTCGTCCCGTGAGTCACAGGTCCAAAAATTGAAAATCAGAGATCCGTGACCGCGTGTGCATGCGGATTATCATGTCGGCGGAGTATGTGCATTCCATAACCTGCCGTTAAACTATGAGCCATTTTATGTGTTAGGTGTTTAGTCATAATAATGTTGGCCCTTCGCCTTTGTTACCCAACCCCACACGGGTTCCATCTCTAGTGACTATTTTTGACTAAAAAGATTCTTGCCCCCGATTATGCGCGGTCATGCCCGTTTACCGACGCAGCGTCTGCGTGGCTAAATTGCTCTAGCTTATTTGTTTGTGGCTATAAACCAACGCGCCCGCCTTCGTAGCATAATGAAAAACGCATATTATAATTAATACGCGGCACTCCTTGCTGGAATAAATCAGGCTTCATAACAGTCCCTGGTCGTCACACGACTACACCCCATACCCCAGCCTTCCTGCCCCCCCCCCCCGCGCCCGACTTGATTGGATCGCGTTTTTTCTTCGCCGGATTATAGTCTCTCGGTTTTCGGTTCCCTTTCTTTTGGGAGTCCAAGGCTGCGTTTTCCTTAATCCCAGCCCCATGCGACATTAGAGCATGCACTTACCCCAGCATCTAATACAAAAACGCGAGGCGCGTTTTTACCCCAATTTATCTTATGGGCGAATATTCCCATAAAATAAAATCCCATCCCGGAGCATCACGCTCCGGGGTAACCCACCCACCCCAAAAAAAGAAGCAAATATTATGCAAATGTTAAAAAAACTCGTACAGTTACCCAAAACAGGACTCGCCCGACTCGCGGCGGTCGCGCTGCAGACCGCCGCCCTCCTCACTCTGGGATTAGTCGCCGCTCCGCAAGGGGCGCAGGCGCAAATAATTAATTGGCAGGGAAGCGGCGGAAAAAATGTCACGATGGTGGATCGCAACTATTCTTATCACGTCTGGACCAGCAACGGCTTCTCCGGCTCGGGCTACGTTCAATCGCAAACCAACGATAACCAGTGCTACATGAGCTGGAATGCTGTCAGCGGCGGCTGGCAGGGCACCAAGGGCTATTTCTCCTATCTAGGGCAGATGTGGTATCCCAGCATCAGCCTGATGAGCCTGGCGAGCGGCAGGGGCGTCGCCAGCTTCTCTCAGTCCACCTTCGTGCATTCCGCTTCCGCCTCGTCTCAGATATGGACTGGCGTCATGGGCTGGTTTATCAACTCCAGCACCTACCCCAAGGTTGAATATTACATTGTCGAAAACCTTGATCGTGGCCCGCTTGCCATATCATCAAGCGCTAGGGTTGGCTCCGCTGTCATCGACGGCGCCGCTTATGATCTGTACACAGCGCTGGTCAGCCCCGCCGGCCAAACGCCTTGGAGACAATGGTGGAGCGTTCGTCGGAGTGGACGCACCACCGGCGCCGTTAACTACGTCAAGCATTTTAAAGCCTGGCAGGGCGTCACGGTTGCGGGCGTCTCGAGTCTGATCAACACATCCACCAATAAATTGCCCGATCTGGTTCTCTCTCACGTCATGCTCGGCGCCGAAAGCAGCGGCGCCAGCAGAGCCAGCATCTACTGGTCGACCTCCAGCATCACCAAACCGTATTAATACAGGTTTTAAGTTCTCTACCCGTATAGCGAAGTATTTACCAGTAAGATCAAGGCCGCATCATCATCCGATGCGGCCTTTTTGCAGTATTGAGACTGCTGCCGTTTGAGAGCGTGGGAGCTCCCGCGCCCCTCGACTGCGTGCTCCGTGCATGAGCCCGCTGCATCGCCTGCGCGCTCCCGTTGAATCTTTTTCGCCGGCCGACCCGCCGCGCCGACCCGCGCGCGTCCGGGCACTTCGCGTGCTCCCGGCCGGGCACCATGCTCCGTCGCTCCCTCGCCCTCGCGTGCCTGCTGCTGTCGGGCGCCGCCCTCCCCGCCCCGCTCGGCGTCTCCACCGCCCACGCCCAGTCCGCCGCCAAAGCCAAAAAAGGCTTCCAGCTCGAGGAGGCCTCCATCACCTCCATCCAGAAGGCCATCCTCGCCCAAAAGCTCACCTCCACCGAACTCGTTAACCTCTACCTCGCACGTATTAAAGCCTACAACGGCACTGGCGTGAAGGAGCCCGATGGCATCCTCGGCGTCATCGAGACCATCCCGCGCGCCGGCAAGATCAACGCCCTCGGCACCCTCAATCTCCGCCCCGCCACGCTCCAGGCATGGGGCTTCCCCGCCAAGATGGCCCGCAGCCTCACCGACCCGGTAGACAACAACCCCGCCCTCCCCGACGCCCTCGAGGTCGCCGCCGCCCAGGACGCCCATTTTGCCAAGACCGGCAAACTCATCGGCCCCCTCCACGGCGTCGTCATGGCCATCAAGGACCAATACGACACCGCCGAGCTCCGCACCACCGCCGGCGCCGACGTCCCCTACGCCAACGACCGCCCGCCGGTCGACGCCACCTTCGTCAAACGCCTTCGCGAGGCCGGCGCCATCATTCTCGCGAAATCCCAGATGGGCGAATACGCCTCCGGTATCCCGCGCAGCTCCTGGGGCGGCACGCTCAACAACCCCTACGACACCGAACGCAGCCCCATGGGCTCCAGCTCAGGCTCCGGCACCGCCGTCGCCGCCAACCTCGTCACCGTTTCCATCGCCGAGGAGAGCGGCACCTCCATCCGCGGCCCCGCCGTCTACAACAGCCTCGTCGGCCTCGCCGCCACCCAGGAACTCGTCTCCCGCCACGGCATGATCGAGGGCGGCATCAACACCCGCACCGGCCCCATCGCCCGCACCGTGGACGACGCCGCCAGCATCCTCCAGGTCATCGCCGGCTACGACC
>JBBRHC010000280.1:0-5046 GCA_038223295.1 Opitutales bacterium | reverse complement strand
GAAAAGCCGCGAACGTGAAAGCCCCGCCCCGCCCCCGCAACCCGTTTTTGACCGCCGTTTCGCCTATTAGGAATCTGTTCGCCTGCGTATTTTCTCCAACCACCCTCGTCCGGCTGCGGGCATTGACAGAGACTGCTTCGACCCCAATTTTTCGCCTCACTTCGGGGCCTCACCCCCGAAACGACCAATGCCCTCCGCTGCCCACTCACCGCAAAACGCCCACGGCGCCCGCGATTTCGTGAAGCAGTCGAGTCTTTACCAGGAATTTCTCGCCGAGCGCGAAGAGATCCTCCGCCATAAATGGCTGGAATCCGAGCGTCTCGGATACGACATCGGTTTCGAGCGCGCTTTGCTCGATTGGATACGCAAACACCGCGATAGCTGGCGCGCCGCCCGCCGCTCCCAATCGGGTGCCAATGGCCGCACCCCGTCACCCTTTGCCACCTTATCCGTCCCATCGTCCCCGGCCCATGCGCCCGGCAATGGCCACGGTAAGGAAAATAACTGCGGGCCTTCCCACACCCACTCTGTTTCCGGCTCCTCCCACCCCGGCACCGCCGGCGCGTCCGCCACGTTAGAGGCCCAAGCCTCGCGCGGCGTCACTCTCGGCGGCCCGCATTAAAAACCGCCCCCGGCGTCAGTTCACCGCCGCCACGGCCTCCACCGTACCTGCGGAGCAGGCCTCGGCAAAGCTCTTTATGCGCTTCCGGAGATTAGCCAGCGCGTTGCTCCGGTTGGAGGACAAAACCTGGGTCAGCCCCGCCTCGGCGAGGAAGTCCGGCTCCGTCGCGATGATCTCCTCCGGTGTCTCGCCATCGTAAAAACCGCACACCACCGCCGCGATGCCCTTCGAGATTTGCGCCTCCGCATCCATCTTGAACCAGCACCGCCCGTCCCGGAATTCCGAATACAGCCACAACCGCGACACGCAGCCCGGCAAGAGCCGCGCCTCGGTCTTCAGCGAAGCCTCCAGCGGCGTCCACTTTTTCGCCTTCCCCAGCAGATACACGAAACGCTCCTCCGCGTCGGGCAGGGTCGTGAGGTCATCAATCAGCGTTTGGCGTTTCTCGGACAGGGTCATTAGCGGTAGGAATAGAGGGTGCGCAACCAAACCCATCCCGCAATCGCGCGCCAGTTTGTTTCCCCCGATCCGACCGACGTCCGGGCAAACCTTCCCGCACCCACGCCCCGAAAGCTTGCGTTTGCCCGCCTCTGAGCGGTGTTTCCTCCCTGCCGCCCCTCCCATGACCGACTCGCATCACGACGTGCTCATCGTCGGCGGAGGCCCCGCCGGCAGTCCCGCCGCCATCCGCATGAACGCGCCCGCCCCCACCGCCCCCGCCGCCGGCCTCGAAGCCCCGGTCCCCGCCACCGCCTCGTGGGACGTCATCGTCGTGGGCGGCGCGCTATCCGGCTCCGCCACCGCCACGCTCCTGCTCCGGCGCAACCCCCGCCTGCGCGTCCTCATCCTGGAGCGCGACGCCGCCTTCAAACGCCGCGTCGGCGAATCCACCGTCGAGGTCAGCGCCTGGTTTCTCGGTCGCGTGCTCGATCTCACCGAGCACCTGCTCGAAAAACACCTCGTCAAACAGGGCCTCCGCTTCTGGTTCCACAATGCCCGTGCCACCACGCTCGACACCTGCAGCGAGACCGGCCCCGGCTACAACGTCCGCCTGCCCGGCTACCAGGTCGACCGCGCCGTACTCGACGAAGAGGTCCTCTCCCGCGCCGTCGCCGCCGGCGCCACCCTCCGCCGCCCGGTAAAGGTCCGCGCCGTCACCCTCTCCCCCGGCGGCCTCCAAACCATCGAGCTGGAATCCCCCGCCGGGCCGGGCCCCGCCCCCGCCCCGCTCCAGGCCCGCTGGGTCATCGACGCCTCCGGCTTCGCCTCCGTTCTCGCCCGCCGCGAGGGCTGGCTCCAGCCCAACCACGCCCACCCCACCGCCGCCGTCTGGACCCGTTGGACGGGGGTGAAAAACTGGGACTCCCGCGCCCTCGCCGAAAAATTCCCCGCCTGGGCCGCCCGCACCAAGGCCGTCCGCTACACCGCCACCAACCACCTCGTCGGCCTCGGCTGGTGGGCCTGGATGATCCCGCTCAAGGGCGGCGACACCAGCGTCGGCATCGTCTTCGACCAGCGCCTCGTCGACCTGCCCGGGGGCGGGCGCCTCGGCGAACGCCTCCGCGCCATGCTCTTCGCCCACCCCGCCGCCCGCGAGCTCATGGCCGACGCCACCTGGCACGCCGGCGACGTCCACTTCCGCCGCAACCTCGCGTATTCGTCTTCTCACTACGCCGGCGAGGGCTACGCGCTCGTGGGCGACGCCGCCGCCTTCATCGATCCCTTCTACTCCCCCGGCATGGATTGGATCGCCTACACCGCCAGCGCCACCGCCACCCTCGTCGACGCCTGCCTCCGCGGCAAACCCAGGGCCCCCCGCCTCGCCCGCCACAACCACGAATTCACCACCAGCTACGACCGCTGGTTCCGCGCCGTGTATCAGGATAAATACTACTACATGGCCGACCACCAGCTCATGACCCTGGCGTTCCGCCTCGACCTCGGCCTCTACTACCTCGGCGTCGTCTCCCAGCCCTTCAAGCGCGGCGCCGCCGCCCTGGAGCATCCCTCCTTCGCCAGCCCGGCCCGCGCCCCCTTCGCCCGCCTCATGGCATTCTACAACCGCCGCCTCGCCACCATCGCCCGCGGCCGCATCGCCCGCGGCGTCTGGGGCGAGTCCAACGACCGCCGCTACCACGGTTTCCGCTCCTACGAGCTCACCTGGGCCCTTCCCCTCCGCCTCCTCGTCGCCTTCGGCGCCTACGCCCGCCTCGAGTTGCGCGAAGGCTGGCGCACCTGGTTCTCCGCCCCGCCCCTTCACGCCCCGCTGCACGACCCGCGGGATGCCCTCCCGCCCGCCCGACCCGCCACCCACCCGGCCCGCCCCGCCGCCGCCACGCATAGCCCCGCGCCCTCGCCCGCCGCATGAGTCCGGTCTCCCCCCTCGCCGCTTTTCCCATCTCCGTTCGCGAAGCGCAGAACCGCTGGCAAACCCACCGCGATCCCGCCGCGCTCGACGCCGTCATCGTGGGCATCGTCGCCTTCCACAGCCCCCGGCGCGCCCACCTTTACGCCACCAATCTCCTGCCCGATTCCGCGTGCCTCATCGGCGATCTGGGCTTCGATTCCCTCGCCCTCGCCGAGGTGGTTTTTTTCATCGAGGACCTCTACCGCGTCACCATCACCAACGCCGACCTCGCCACCATCATCACCGTCGCCGACCTCCGCGCATACGTCCGCGCCAAAGTCACGACCTAGGCGCACGCCCCTCGCCCCACGCCCTTCGCCCTTCGCCCCTTCGCCCGTGCTCCCCGCCTGCATCACCGGCCTCGGCTTCGTCACCGCCTTGGGCAACGACTCCGCCACCGTCGCCGCCGCCCTCCGCGCCGGCCGCTCCGGCATCGTCCCGCACTCGTTTTTCGACAATCCCGCCCTGCCCGTAAAAGTCGCCGGCGCCCTGCGCGGTTTCTCCGTCGATTCGCCGAGCTACCGTGACTGGACCTGGCCCGCCCTGCCCGCCGACGTTGACCTCCCACGCGAAACCGCGCGCGGCCTCGCCCCCCACGGCGTCTACGCTTTCCACGCCTTCGAGCAGGCCCTCGCCGACGCCGGCCTCACCCGCTCCCACCTCACCGACGGCGCCACCGGCCTCTTCTGCGCCTCCGCCGGCTCCGCCTTTCTCCTCCACCACCACCTCGCCCAGGCCCGCGACTCCCGCTTCGAGCGCGGCAACCCCTTCGGCGTCGTCTCCTCCATCGCCGGCACCCTCAATTTCAACCTCGCCGCCCACTACGGCATCACCGGCGCCGTCACCGGCTTTGTCTCCGCCTGCGCCTCCTCCACCCACGCCCTCGGCTACGCCCTCGACGAGATCCGCCTCGGCCGCCAGGAGCGCATGATCGTCGTCGGCGCCGAGGAGCTCAACGCCGACACCGTCCTGCCCTTCGCGCCCATGCGCGCCCTCTCCGCCAACCCCGACCCCGCCACCGCCTCCCGCCCCTTCGACCGCGATCGCGACGGCTTCGTCGGCACCGGCGGCGCCACCGTCCTCAGTCTCGAATCTCCCGCCCTCGCCGCCCGCCGCTCCGCCCGCGTCTACGCCGAGCTCTTCGCCTGGGGCCAGGCCTCCGACGGCCACTCCGTCGCCACCTCCCACCCCAAGGGTGCCGGCCTCCGCGAAGCCATGCGCCGCGCCCTCCGCGACGCCGCCCTCGCCCCCGCCGACATCGACTACGTCCACGCCCACGCCACCTCCACCGTGGTCGGCGACCGTGCCGAGGCCCTCGCCCTCCGCGCCGTGTTTACCGACGCCGGCGCCCACCCCGTCGTCAGCAGCACCAAAGGCCTCACCGGCCACGGACTCTCCCTCGCCGGCGCCATGGAGACCGCCTTCTGCGCCCTCGCGATCCACGAGGGATTTATCCCCGGAAACCCCACCCTGCAAAACCCCGATGCCGCCTGCGCCGGCCTCCACCTCCCCCGCGCCACCCTCGCCCGCCGCCCGCACCATATCCTCAAAAACAGCAGCGGCTTCGGCGGTGGCAACGTCTCCCTCCTGCTCCGCTCGCCCGACGCCGGCTGATTCCAAGACGCTTTTATAGTAGGGGCGGACCGCCGGGCTGCCCGCTCGGTTGAAATCATCTTAAACGCGAATGAGAAAGCGCGACGGCACCAAAAAGTTATGAGCCCTGAAGGGGCGATCCACCGAATCCGACGACGAGTCCCCTTGACTAAACGCCATGCGTTATTGACTGCGGATAGCGCGGATAAAATCGTTTCGATCAAGAACACCGGTGGTATGTTACCCGATCTCACGCGAAGTGTGCGGCGCGATCAACAATGTATTAACCCGAAATCCGGAGTAGGAGCCGATGAGATGGCGCAAGAAGTTGGATCAGATGGTCGTTCGTGAATCCCGAGGTGCACTGAATAGTGCATTGAGCGGGTGAACAAACGAGCAGATGACCAGCAGATTGCGCCAGATC
>JBBRHC010000279.1:0-5048 GCA_038223295.1 Opitutales bacterium | reverse complement strand
TTTGTGGTTGGGTGGGTGTGGGGGGGGGGGGGGTGGTGGCGCCTGCGGCGGGCGGGGCGCCCCCCCCCCCCCTTGGCGTTGAGCGGTCGAGTGGCGGAGTAAATAGAAGGGGCGTCAACGCCTCACATGTTCACCCACCTCTTTCCCCGGTTCAAATCCCTCTCACTCATCCTCGTCGCCGCTCTCGTGCTGTCGGCGCTCGGCGCGTCCGCGGCGCGCGCGCAGAAGGCGAACGACCTCGGTGATGTCGAACTCAGGTATGACCTGAAAAACACCGCCATCATCGTGACCGGCGCCACGCCTGAACTCAACACGCTGGCGAACCAGGCCTTCGCCGCCCATGGCGCGTTCCGCCGGCAGGCGGAGAACCCCACCTTCAGGGTCGCCTTTGCCCCGGCCGGCGCGGCCAACCAGGTGCAGGTGACGGTGACGCGCGGGCAGGGCACGCCGGTGTTGAGCCAGGTGGTGGCGGGCGGCACGCCGCGCAACGCCTTGTTCAAGGCGGCGGACGCGGCGGTGCGCGCGATGACGGGCAAGCCCGGCTTTTTCGCGTCGAGGCTGGCCTTCATCGGCGAGCGCACGGGCAAGCCCGAGGTCTACGTCGGCGACCTCTTCCTCGGCGACGTGCGCCAAATCACCAACGACAAGGCTCTCGCGCTCACCCCGCGTTGGTCGCCGGACGGGCAGCGCCTGCTCTACACGAGTTTCTATCGCACGGGCTTCCCCGATATTTTTCAACTCGATCTGGCCTCGTTGCAGCGCAACACCTTCGTGAGTTTCAAGGGCACCAACAGCGGCGCGCGTTTCAGCCCGGACGGAAAAAATGTGGCGATGGTACTCTCCGGCGAGGGCAACCCGGAGGTCTACGTCAGCAACGGCGCGGGGCGGCAGGTCACGCGCAAGACCCGCACCACCGCGGTCGAGGCGGGCCCCTGCTGGTCGCCGGACGGCTCGCAGCTCGTCTTCACCTCGGACGCGGCGGGCGGCCCCCAGCTCTACATCATGGCGGCCTCGGGCGGGGCGGCGCAGCGGCTGCCCACGCGCATCAGCGGCTACTGCGCGGAGCCGGATTGGAGCAAGGCCAACCCCAACAAGATCGTGTTCACGGTGCGCAGCGGGAAGGGTTTCCAGCTTGCGGTGCACGACCTCGGCGCCGGCATCGCCAAGCTGGTCTCGAAGCAGGCGGCCGACGCGGTGGAGCCGAGCTGGCTGGCCGACGGACGCCACGTGGTCTTCACCTCGCGCTCGGCCAACGCGAGCAGTATCTGGATCCTGGATACGGACAACGGCAAGGCCACGCAACTGAGCGCGCCCGCCGCGGGCAAGGTCTCCCAGGCCAGCGTGCTCGACCCGCGCTAAAGGCGCGGTGTAGGGCGGGGCGGCGGTGGCGGCGGCGAGGTGGCGGCAGGTGGCGAGGGTGTCGATGTCGGCGGGAGTTTTGTCGGTGCGGATGCGGGCGATGCGGGGGAAACGCAGGGCGAAACCGCTGTCGTGACGGGCGCTGGGCTGGATGCGGTCGAAGGCGATCTCGAGCACGGTGTCGGGCACGACACGACGGACGCGTCCGTCTACTTCCAAGGTGTTCGCGATGAAATGTTCGGTGAGTGCGGCGATCTCGACGTCGGTGAGACCGGAGTAGGCCTTGCCCACGGTGCGGAGCGCGCCCGTGGCCTCGTCGCGCACGGCGAAGGTGTAGTCGCTGAGCACGCCCCGGCGTTTGCCGTGGCCGAGCTCGACGGCGACGACGACGACATCGAGCGTGGCGTAGGCTTTTTTGAGCTTCAGCCAGGCGAGGCCGCGCCGGCCGGGGGTGTAGGGCGAGGCGGGGTCCTTGGCCATGAGGCCTTCGTTGCCGCGCTGGCGGGCGCGGAGGAAGGCGGCCTCCACTTCGACGGGTGTGGTGGCGAAGGTGAGGGGCGCGAGATGGAGGGATTTATGATTTGGGATCAGTGATTTCTGGTCGGGGAAAAGGGATTCGAGGGAGGTGCGGCGGGTGCGGAGCGGGGAGCGGAGGAGGGAAGCGTTGTCCAGCCAGAGGAGGTCGTAGGCGGAATAGGCGATGGGGATTTCCTGGCCGAGGAAGAGGTCGTCGCCATCGAGGCGGCGGTTGAGGCGTTTTTGGAGTTCGGCGAAGGGCAGGGCGCGGTCGCCACGCCAGGCGAGGAGCTCGCCGTCGAGGATGCAGTCGCCGGGGAGTTCGCGGGCGGCGGCGCGGGCGAGCTCGGGGAATTGCCCGGTGATGCGATTCAGGTCGCGGGAGTAGAGCTCGACGCGGGCGCCCTGCTTGTGGAGCTGGCAGCGGATGCCGTCGTATTTTTCCTCCAGCCAAAGCGGCGGGGGGAAGCGGGCGAGGAGGGCGGCGGCGGTGGGCTCGGGGCTGGCGAGCATGAACTGGAGGGGGTGAAACACACGCAGCGTGATCGCGGCGAGCGTGTCGGCGAAGGCGGCGCGGACTACTGCGGGTAGGTCGCCGCAAAGGAGATTGGCCTCGCGGAGGGCGTCGGGCGCGCGGCCGGCGGCGGCGGCGACGGCCTCCTCGACCAAACCTTCGCGGAGGCCGATGCGCAGGTCGCCGGTGATGATTTTGACGAGGTATTTGGCGGCGAGCGGAGAGAGTCCGCGCAGCGTGGCGATGAGGAGATCGAGCTTGGCGGAGGGAGAGGAGGCGGCGAGGCGGGCGAGGAGGGTTTCGAGGTCGGCGAGGGCCAAGGATGCCAAGGTCGAGGCGGGGGGCGGCGTTCCAGGTTTGGGCGCGGCGAGGAGGGCTTCGGCGGTGTCGCCGCTGTCGCCAAACCGTCGATACGCGGCGCGGAAATCGCCCTCGTGGTGGCCGGAGACCTCGAGCACGGCGCGGCGCAGGAGGGACCAGCCGGTGTTGAGCGAACGCGGGTCGGCCTGGGGGAAGGCGCGGCCGGTGAGGTAGAGCGCGACGCGCGCGGCGTCGTCGGGCGCGAGGGTGGCGAAGTGGTCGCGCAGGAGGGCGATTTTTTCGAGCTTGGACGCGGTGGTGCGGATGCGCTCGGCGGTGGCGGCGAGGGCATCCAACCCCGCTTCGGCGGCGATGTCGGCCGGGCCGACGTCGCCGCCGGGGCTGGAATGCCGAATGACGAAATCCGAACCGCGAATGGAGGAGGATGCGGCGGTATCGGGAAAGACCGGCGGCGGGACGGAGGCGGCGAGGGGAATTTCGAGCTGGTTGTCCTGATTGATGGCCCAGGCGTCTAGTCCGCGGTCGCGGAGGTCGCGGGCGAAGTCGGTGGCGAAGCCGTGCAGGGTGAGCACGCGTTTGGGTTGGGTTAGCTCGACGAAGCGCAGGAGGTCGGGGTAGTCGGCGTGGTCGGAGAGGGGGAAGGCGGCGTCGCATTGGTAGCGGAAACGCGCGCCGGGATCGAGCGCCCAGCCGGTGAGGGTGGCGGCGCGGCGGCGGGGGATCTTGCGGACGAAGGGGGAGTTGGCGGCCTGGGGCGGGCAGAGGACGACGTGGCCGGCGCAGGTGGCGGCGTCGAAGGCGGCGTAGGGCGGGAACGTGATGCCGAGCGACTCGTAGACTGCGGTGAGTTTGAGCGTCTGCGGGTGCAGCATGACGGGCAGGGCGGCGCCGGCGAGGGAGCGAAGGATTTCCTGGCTCTTGCCCAGGCTGTAGCCGAAGAGGACGGGCGTGTCGCCCTCGTCGAGGGCGGCGCGGCAAAAGGCGATGACCGAGGCGAGGACGGCATCGGTGGGCGGGAGCTTGTAGTGGGGCCGGCCATACGTCGTCTCCATGATGACGAGGTCGGCGCGTGGCGGGTCGCAAAGCTCGGCGGAGCGGCCGGGGCGGAGTTTAAAATCGCCGGTGTAGAGCAGGCGGCCGTGCGCGGGGTGGTCGAGCAGGATCATGGCCGAGCCGTGGATGTGGCCGGCGGGGTGGAGCGTGACGGTCACCTCGGGGTGATCGGCGGAGAGCGGAGCGGCCTCGCCGAAGGGCAGGAGGCGCTCGACGCGGTCGCCGACGCGGTCGGGCATGCGGGCGCGCATGAGCGCGGCGGTGCCGGGGGAGAGCAGGACCTCGCGGTGCGGGGCGAGGTGATCGAAGTGGGCGTGCGAGACGAAGGACCGCGCGACGGGGTGGTGCGCGTCGAGCCACCAACCGAGCTGCGGCAGATGGATGCCGTTGCGAAACTGTACGTCCCAGGCCACGCGGCCAACTTACCGCGCGGGCGGGTTAATCAAATCGAATCGACGCATCACCCGGCTTTCGCGGGCGGGGCCGAGGTGGCGGCCCGGGTCATGGGCATGAGGTATTTGCGCTTCACCAGGCGCCAGGCGGTGACAAAAAAGGCGGTCAGCGGGATGGCGAGGATCATGCCCAGGATGCCGTTCAGCGCGGTGCCCCAGAAGAAGATCGCAACGATGATCGTGACGGGGTGGAGGCCGGTGCGGTCGCCCATGATCTTGGGGGTGAGATACCAGCCCTCGATGTTTTGCACGATGATGAAGACCACCAGCACCAGACCCACGGTATTCACGCTGCCGCCGGGTTGGAAAAACGCGAGGGGCAGGGCGACGCTCAAGCCGATGATGGTGCCGAGGTAGGGGACGATGTTGAGCACGCCCAGCATGAGGCCGATGAAGAGGCCGAATTTGAGGCCGATGCCGGTGAAGCCGATGGCGAGCAACACGCCCATGATGAGGCCGATGATGAGCTGGCCGCGAAAAAACGAGACGACGATGGCGACGAATTCGCGCATGAGGAACACGATGTCGCCGCGCACGCCCGGGCGCAGAAAACCGAGTTGATCGCCGAGGTTTTTCGTCGGGTCGCTGGTGGAGAGCAGAAAGAAAAACAGGTAGATGGGGATGACCGCCAGGCTGGTGAGGAAGCTGAATATGCTCATCGCGCCCGCCCCGGCGGCCTTGAGCGAGGGAACGGCGAGGGATGCGAGACTGCGCGCCTCGCCCAGGAGGTTATCGACCGCCTGCTTGATCGTGGGGTTGGCGAGGTAGCGTTGGGCGGCCTCGACCCAATCGGGATACTTTGTGCTGCCAAAGGCGCTGGCCCGCTCCCAAAG
>JBBRHC010000278.1:0-5062 GCA_038223295.1 Opitutales bacterium | reverse complement strand
CAGCCCCGCCCCGACTGGAGCCCCGCCCTGCTGCGCGGCCTCTGGCCCGCCCTCGCCGCGACGCTTACCAAACGTGGCCGCACCCCCGCCCACGAAGCCGCCTGGCTCGGTCTGGCCGGCTATTGCCTGCGTCCCGGTTTCGGTTGGCCGCACGACGAGGCCCGCCTCGCCGAGCTCTGGCGCCTGCGCGCCCTCGGCCTCGCCTTCCCGCGCGATCCCGCCGTCGCCACCCAGGCCTTTATCCTCTGGAGACGCGTCGCCGCCGGCCTCCCCGCCGCGCACCAGGCCGAGCTCTACGAACGCTGGCAACACCCTCTGCGCTCCGCCGACGCCCCGCCCGAGCTCATCCGCGCCGCCGCCAGCCTCGAACGCCTGCCGCCCGCCACGCGTCGCGATCTGCTCGCCCGCCTCCTCGAGCGCCTCCCGCGCCTGCCCCCCGCCCAGCTCGATCCCTGGCTCTGGGCCCTCGGCCGCCTCCTCGCCCGCGTGCCCCTCTGTGGCGACCCCGCCACCATCCTCCCCCCCGACTGCCTCCCGCCCATCCTGGCCGTGCTAGCGAAACTAAAACCCCGCGTCCACACGCCCGGCGCCGCCGCCGCGCTGGTCCAGGCCGTGCGCTGCTCCGGCGCACGCTCCCTCGACGCCTCACCGGAGGTGCAAACCGCCGCCCGCGCTCTCCTCACCCGCTGGCAAGCCACTCCCGCACAGCTCGAGCGCATCTCCGCCCCCCTCGCCCCCGACGCGACCGTCTGGCAACAACTCGCCGGCGACCGCCTCCCCCCCGGCCTCCACCTCTCGGTTAGCCGCCATTAACCCCTCCGGCTAAAGCAAGCTACGGACGGGGCTCGCCGCGCGGGCTTCCGAGGGCGCGGACGATGCCGGCGCAAGGGTTTGCCTGATACGGCCAAGCTCGCGCTTAAACGCGTGGACAAAAAACTCAGGCACATGACATCGAGCTGCATTGCGAGCCCATCTACCGCGCCCATCGCATCCGCCTCCTCCAGCCGCTCCTGGCTCCCCCTTCCGCTGCATCTGGCCTGGGCGCCCACCGCCGCCGTGTTGGGTTTGTTGTGGCTTTTGATTTTTAACCAGCAGCGCCTGGAGTGGAGCGTCAACGTGGTCTACGCCTACGGCTGGGCCGTGCCGGTGATGGCGGCTTATCTGCTTTCGGAGCGCTGGCGTACGCGTCGTGCGGATTCCGCTCCGCCCGCCGGAGCCTTGGTGTGGGGCGGGCTGGGGGCGGCCGCCCTCCTGCTCCTCGCCTATCTGCCGGTGCGCGTCATCCAGGAGGCGAATCCCGACTGGGTGAAAATCAACTGGAGCCTCGCCGGCCTCGGAGTGGGGCTAACCTTGCTCGCGCTCCTCCTCCAAGGCGGGGTGCGGCACGCGTTGCACTTCGCGTTTCCGCTCTTGTTTTGTTTCACCGCCCTGCCCTGGCCGGTGTGGATGGACACGTGGCTGGTGCAGGAACTCATGCGCGGCAACGCCGCCATCTGCGCCGAGGTGCTCACCTGGTCGGGCACGCCCGCCATGGCCCAGGGCAACCTCATCCAGGTGGCTGATCGCTGGGTGAACGTGGAAGAGGCGTGCAGCGGCATCCGCTCGCTCCAGACCGCCTTCATGATGTCGCTCTTCCTGGGCGAGCTGCACCGGCTCTCCGTGCTGCGGCGCTTCGGGCTGGTCGCGGCGTCCTTCGCCATCGCCTTTTTGCTCAACATCGCCCGCACCCTGCTCCTCACCCACCTGACCGCCGAGCCCGGCCTGGCCGATCGCTGGCACGATACCATTGGCGTCGTCGTCATGCTGGCCTGCATCGCCGGCCTCTGGGCGCTCTCGGAGTGGTTCCGCCCGCGCGTGCCTCCGCTGTCCACCGCCGTCCGCCCCGCCACACCGGCCGCGCCCGCGTCGCCCGACGCTCCGGCTTCGGTCGCCACCGCGCTCGTCGAGGCCGTCCCGACCGTCCCGCTCGTCGCGCCCGCGCCCGCTCTCACGCCGGCCGCCCCGCCCCGCCCCGCCCGGCTGCTCCGCCTCTCGCCTTTCCCGATCTGGTTCGCCGCCGCCGGTGTGCTCTGGCTGGTCGCGGCCGAGTCGCTCACCGGGCTCTGGTACAGGTGGCACGAAAGCCGCGTCCCTCCCGCCGTGGCCTGGCGGGTCGAATGGCCGGAGAACGCCCCCGATTTCGACAAGGGCGAATTCGCGGAGCGCACGCTCGCGTTGCTCAAATTCAACACCGGCGAGACCGCCTCCTGGACCGCCGAGGGCGTCTACCCGTGGCAGATGTACTCCCTCCGCTGGGAGCCGGGCCGCGTCTCCAAATTTCTCTCCAGCTCACACTACCCCACCGTCTGCCTGCCCGCGACCGGCCTGCAACTGGCCGCCGAGCTCGGCCCTTGGGAATGCGTGGTGAACGGCGTGAACATCCCCTTCTCCACCTTCCTCTTCAAGCAGGGCGCGGAGAACGTCTACGTCTTCCACGCCATCTTCGAGGAACGCGCCCTCAACCCCGAAAAGCCCAATCACTACCGCCAGGTCGATACCAACGAGCGCCTCCGCTCCGTCTGGCGCGGCGAGCGCAACCTCGGCCAGCACGTGGTCGGCATCTCGCTGACCGGCGCGGCCTCCTCGGAGGACGCCCGCGAGATCGCCACCCGCGTCCTGCGCCCCGTCATCCGTCCCGAAACCACCCCGTCCCCCGCTTCCGCCTCGTCCCCTCTCGCCACCCTATGAAACTCCCTTCCTCCGTCGCCAAACGCTGGCTGCTCGGCAGCCTGTTGACCGTCGCCCTCCTCGGCTCCGGCTACTACGGCGCGCGCCACCATGCCTGGCCCGCCCTCAAGGGCTGGCGCATCGAGCGCATGAATCGCGACGCCCGCGCCTTCCTCGACGCCCAGGATCCCGCCAACGCCCTGCTCGTCGCGCGCAAAAGCCTGAAATCCCGCACCGCCAATCCCGCCGCGTGGCGCGTCGCCGCCGAGGCCGCCGAGGCCCGCGGCCAGGCCGATGCCCTCGGCTACCGCGACAACCTTCGCCGCGAGGAGCCCACCACGGAAAACCACCTCGCCTACATCCGCCTCGCCCTGCGCTTGAACGCGCCCGGCTACGCGCTCGCCAGCCTCCCCTCGGCCACCGAGGCGACCCTCGCCGACCCCGAGTTCCACCGCCTCGCCGCGCAGATCTGCTCGCGCAGCGGTCGCCCCGACGAAGCCCGGAAACACCTCGCCGAGCTGGCCCGCCTCGTCCCCGCCGACCACGGCGCCCGGCTCGATGTCGCCGAATTCCAACTCTCCGCCGACCCCGAACGCACCAACCCCGCCCTGCGCGCCCAGATCCTAGCCCTCGCCGAGCACCCCGAACTCCGCGGCCGCGCCCTCGCCCTGCTCCTCCGCGAACACATCTCCGCCCGCCTCGTGCCCGGCGCCGCCGAGCTGCTCGCCCGCCTGCAAACCGTTCGCGACCTCACCGTCCCGGACCGCATCCTGGTCATCGAGGCCCTGACCATGCTGCAGTCGCCCGACGCCGCGCTCCTGCTCTCGCAACTCCAGTCCGAGGTGCCCGCCGATCCCGCCGACGCCGCGCGCGTCATCGAGTTGCTCACCCGCCTGGGCCGCGCCGACGCGGTCGGCCCCTGGTTCGATTCCCTGCCCGAGAAGACCCGCGCGGACGAGACCGTGCAAAACGGCGCCGCCGAGGCCCGGCTCGCCCTCGGCGACGTCGCCGGCCTGGAAAAACTTCTGCGCAACACCAAGTGGCCCCGACGCGAATACCTCCGCCAGGCCCTGCTCGCCCACGCCTACCGCGCCCAGGGGCGCGAGGCCGATTTCGCCGCCGCCTGGAAACTCGCCTTGATCGGCGTCGGCTCCGACCTGAAAAAAACCACCAACCTGCTCGCCCGCGCCGAGGCCTGGCGCTGGACCGCCGAGCGCCACGACGTCATCTGGAAACTCTTCGCGCTCGCGCCCGACAACCCCTCCATCCAGCACAGCCTCATGCGCTGGGAGCGTTTCCAGGGCAACACCACCAACCTGCGCCGCCTCTTCGCCCGCATCGTGGAGCTGCACCCCGAGGATGACGTCGCGCGCAACAACCTCGCCTACACCAGCCTGCTGCTCGACGCCGGCGTCGCCCGCGCCGGCCTGGACGCCTCCCGCCTGCACGCCGCGTATCCGAAAAACCCCTATTACGCCACCACCCACGCCCTCGCTCTCCACAAACAGGGCGACTCCGCCGCCGCCCTCGCCCTCCTCGATTCCCTCGGCGCCGCCGATCGCTCCGAGCCGATGCGCCAGCTCCTCCGCGCCCGTTTCCTCGCCGCCGCGGGCGAGGCCCGGCCCGCCGCCAACACCCTGGAAGGCGTGGTCCTGGAGGATCTGCTGCCCGAGGAAAAACGCCTCGCCGCCGAGACCGGCGCCGACATCGCCCGCCTCGACCGCGCCCAGGGCAGCCGCTCCCGCCTCCTCGCGCTGCGCGGCGAGCGCGACGCGGAGGCGACCCCCGGCGCCTCCGCCGCCACCGGCTGGCTCGCCTTGCTCGCGCCCGCCACCCGCGAGCAGGCCGGCACCGATATGCAGCTCGCCGACTCGCTTTACGGCTCCCTCGACTGGTCCGGCCTGGACGAGCTCCTCCGCGCCGGCAACTGGCGCGATGACGACTACCTGCGCGCCGCGCTCCTCGCCTATCTGGAAAGGCGTCAGGACAACGTCCACCAAAGCCACGAAAACTGGCGCCAGGCCCTCGCCCTCGCCGACCGCGATCCGCGCCGTCTGGAAAATCTCCGCGCCCTCGCCACCGGTTGGCAATGGAAGGCCGAGCGGGTCGAGACGATGAACCGCATCTTCGAGCGCGACACCGGCGACCGGCTCCTACTGGAGGAGTTGCTCAGTTATTACCGCGCCGAACGCCGCACTCCGGATCTTCTCCGCGTGCTCGGTCTGCACCTCGCCCGGGACCCCGGCACGGACGAGGAAGCCGTCGCCTACGCCTACTACAGTTTGCTGCTCGATTCCCACGTGGCGCGCGCCCAGGTGACCGCCCGCCACGCCTTCGAGGCGGAGCCCACCGATGC
>JBBRHC010000277.1:0-5068 GCA_038223295.1 Opitutales bacterium | reverse complement strand
GCCCGGCGTGGTCGTGCTGGTGGACAAGGACCGGGTGAAGGCCGGCGTCTATGCGATCAAGAAGTTCCGCTGCGACACGCTCATCCTCGACGACGGCTTCCAATACCTTCCCCTCAAGGGCCGGCTCAATCTGTTGCTCGTCGACAAAACCAACCCCTTCGGCAACGGCCAACTCCTCCCGCGCGGCATCTTGCGCGAGCCGATCAAACATCTGCGCCGCGCGAGCTACGTCTTCCTCACCAAATCCGACGGCCGTCGTGATCCCGATCTGGAGGACCTGATCCAGCGGCATAATCCCGGGGTCAACGTGATCGAGTGCGCGCACCGCCCCCAGTTCTTGCAACGCCTGGGCGCCGCCGAGCGCCGCACGCTGGCGGATCTCGATGGCAAACGCGTGGGCGCGTTTTCCGGCATCGCGGTGCCCGAGAGTTTTGAGGCGTTTATCCGCGACCTCGGCGCGCACATCGCCTTTAACCGCCGCTTCCTGGATCACTATCGTTTTTCATACGAAGATTTTGTGGAGATTTTCTCCGAGGCGCTGCGTCTCAAGGTCGATTACATCGTGACCACCGAAAAGGACGCGGTGCGCATCCCGGAAGGCATGCCGTGTCCGGTGCCGGTTTATTACCTGCGTCTCGAGATCGAGATTCTTCGCGGCGCCGATGGCTTTGACGACGCGGTGGGGCGCATTTGTTTCCCGGGGCAAATCCAAGGCCCCGGCGGGGTTGCCGCGCCCAAAGCCGCCGCCTGAGCGCACGCGTGCGAAGCGGAAAAAGTCCCACAACGCGTGCAACTCTGCCGCGCACCGCGACGATGGCGGCGCGCCGTGTGCAGCACGGGCCGGCATGAATCATCGGAGTCTTCTCGCGGCCCTCGCGACGATGGCTGCGCTTGTCCTCCCGTGCCCGGCGGCTAACTCCGCCGCATCCGCAACCGCGCCCGCGCTCGTCGATTTGCCCGGCGCGGCGGGGCTTCGCATCGCGCTACACGAGACCACGCCCGGCGAGTTTCGCCGCTTCGCCGCCGCCACCGGGCACGATGCCACGGGCGACATGTTCACCCTGGGGGCCGACGACTACGACTGGCGCCCACGCGGCCACACTTGGGCCGCCCCCGGCTTTGCGCAGGACGACACCCACCCGGTGGTCGGCGTCAATTTGGCGGATGCGCGCGCCTATGCCGCATGGCTCACGGCCGCACATCGTGCCGCCGGTCGCATCGCGCCCGACGAGATTTACCGTTTGCCCACCGACCGCGAATGGAGCCTCGCCGCCGGTCTCGCCGAGGAGACCGGGGCGACGCCCGAAGAGCGCATGGCCGCCGCCACGACGGGCTACCCTTGGGGCCGCGACTGGCCGCCGCCCGCCAGCTTCGGCAACTACGCCGGCACCGAGTCCGCCGCCGGCAAACCCTCTTGGTGGGGCACCATCCCGGGCGGTTACGTCGACGCCTGGCCCCGCACTTCGCCGGTGGGCGCTTTTGCGCCCAACGCCCTCGGCCTCCACGATCTGTCGGGCAACGTTTGGGAATGGGTGGACGAGGCCTACACCACCTCCTCCATCGCGCGCATCACCCGCGGCGGCTGCTGGGGTAGCGACCGGCCCGCCTACCTGTTGCTTGCCAAACGCTCCCCGATGTTCGTCGGCTCACGGAACGACGAGCTGGGCTTCCGCCTCGTCCTCGCGAAAACCATCCTAAGTTCCGTTCCCTTCGCCACGCCCGGTTCCACGCCCACGTCCACGCCCGCGAATCCCGCGCCATCCGCTGCGCTTATCCCGGTGCGCGTGGAGCTCGATTGGATCACCAACGTCCAGTTCGCCGGCCTGCTGCTCGCCGCCGAGCACGGCTGGTATCGCGAGGCCGGTCTCGACGTCACCATCGCGGGGGTTGACCGAAAAACCATGGAGACGGTCGGCCCCGTCGTGGCCGCGCCCGGCATCGCCATCGGCGTGGCCGAGGGCAGCGCTTTGCTGCGCGCCCGCGCCGCCGGCGCGCCGGTGCAGGTCTTCGCCACCATGTTCCAGGCCTCGCCCATCGGGGTGGTGACCTTGGAGTCCCGCGGGTTTACCCGGCTCGCCGAGCTGCGCGGCAAACGCATCGGCATCCACCCCTGCAACCGCCCCCAACTCGCCAAGATGCTCGCCCACGTCGGCCTCGGCCTCGACGAACTCACGCCTATCGTGCTGGGCAACGATCACGACTCGCTTCCGGCCGGCCGGGTCGATGCGCAGGTCGCCTGCGTGATCGACGAAAAGGTTGCCTTCGAGACCGCCGGCCACCCGGTGATAGCCTTCTACGGTCACGAGCACGGCTACCGCACTTGCGCCCAAGTGTATTTCATGACCGATGCCACGCGCGCCGCCCATGCGCCTGTGCTGGAGCGGTTTCTCGCCGCCAGCAATCGCGGCTGGAGCGCCGCCGTCGCCGATCCGCGCGTCGCCGCCGGGCTCGTGGTCGCCAAACATCAACCCGCCCTCACCGTCGCCTACCAGGAGGGTTCCCTGCGGCTGATCGCGGACCTGATAGAGGTCGAGTCCGTCGGCGGCTCGATGGGCCGCATGCGACGCGAGACCTGGCTGGGCACGCCGGACGCCACGCCAGCGCCGGTCGAGGCCTTGTTCGCTCCGCTGTCGCGCTGAATTTTACGCGCGGGACGGCTACGCGGCCGACTGCTTTCGCCCTTGCGAGGCGGCGGTGCCTGCGTGTGGTTTGCGGCTTCCCCAACAAAACGCCACCCATGCTCACCGATCCCCGACTCGACCAACTCGCCGCCGGCCTCGCCGGGTTTTCCTGCGAACTCAAAAAAGGCGAACGCGTCCTGATCGACGCCTTTGACGTGCCCGACGCGATGGTCGTCTCGCTCGTCCGCGCCGTCCGCGCCCGCGGCGCCCACCCCATCGTCCAGCTCCATCGCGCCTGCATCACCCGTGAACTCATGCTCGGCGCCGAGGAGGCCCAGTTCGCCCCGCAGGCCGAGGTCGAGCTGCTGCGTATGCAAAAAATGGATGCGTACATCGCGCTGCGCGGCTCCGACAACATCTTCGAGTCCGCCGACGTCCCCTCCGCGCGCGTGCAGCTCCACGCGCGCCTGATGAAGCCCGTGCTCGATCACCGCATCAACAAAACCAAGTGGGTCGTGCTCCGCTGGCCCACCCCCGCCATGGCCCAGCAGGCCGGCATGAGCACCGCCGCCTTCGAGGACTTCTACTTCAAGGTATGCACCCTCGACTACTCCCGCATGATCCCGGGCATGAAGGCCCTCAAGACCCTCATGGAAAAAACCGACCGCGTGCGGATCAAGGGCCCCGGCACCGACCTCACCTTCTCCATGAAGGGCATCGGCGCGCGCGAGTGCGGCGGCCTGCGCAACATCCCCGACGGCGAGGTGTTTTCCTGCCCGGTGAAGGACTCCGTCGAGGGCGTCATCCAATACAACACGCCCTCCGTCTACCTCGGCACCTCCTTCGAGCACATCCGCCTCGTGTTCGCCCGGGGCCGCATCGTCGAGGCCACGGCCAACAACACCAAACGGCTCAACGAGATCCTCGATAGCGACCCCGGCGCGCGCTACATCGGCGAGTTCGCCCTCGGCTTTAACCCCCACATCCGCGAGCCCATGCGCGACATCCTTTTCGACGAGAAAATCGCGGGCAGTTTCCACTTCACCCCCGGCCAGGCCTACGAGGGCGCGGGCAATGGCAACAAGAGCCAGGTCCACTGGGACATGGTCAACATCCAGCGCCCCGAATACGGCGGCGGCGAGGTCTGGTTCGACGGCAAACTCATCCGCAAGGACGGCATCTTCGTGCCGAAGTCGCTCCATAAGCTGAATCCCGAATACCTGCTCGGCGAAAAATAAGTCGACGCGCATCAACCCATGCGGACCTGTTGATGCGTATATGTCCGCCGCCGCCATTTCCTCCGCCGCGCCCGTCGTTTCGGACGCCTTTATCCGCGCCCTGCCCAAGACCGAGACGCATCTGCATCTCGACGGATCGCTGCCCTACGAGCTGCTCCACGCCTGGCGGCCCGAGACGTATCCGCCGCAGCCCTACTTTCATGCCCCGGATTATCGTTTCCCGGGTTTTCCGAAGTTCGACGAGATCCTGCTCGGGCACGCGCTGCCGTGGTTTACCTCGCCCGAGCGTTATCATGAGTCGGCGCGCCTGACCTTCGCCAAACACGTCGTGGCCAACGTGCGCTACGTCGAGTGCAGTTTTCACCTCGCGGTCGCCCACTTCATCAAGGTCCCGGTGCGAGAGATCGTGGCCGCCATCCGCGCCGCCGTGCCGCCCGGGCTCGAGGTGCGGCTCTACGCCGGCATGCTGCGCACCGAGTATGTCGGCCCGGTCCGGGCGCTCATCGACGACCTCGTGAACGTGGGCGGCATCGCGGGCGCGGACATCCACGGCCACGAACCCGTGCCCACCGAGGCGTGGACCGCGCCCGTCTGGGCGCGGCTGCGCGCCGCCGGCAAGGTCACCAAGTGCCACGCGGGCGAGTTCGACGGCGCGCACCGCGTGCGCGAGGCCATCGAGCAGCTCGGCGTCACGCGCGTTCAGCACGGCATCCGCTCCATCGAGGATCCGGCGGTGCTGGCGCTCGCGGCCGAGCGCGGCGTGACCTTCGACATCACGCCGATCAGCAACCTGCGCCTCGGCGTCGTGCCCACCCTGGCCGCCCACCCGCTGCGCGCCTTGATGGCGGCGGGCATCAACTGCACGGTGAGCACCGACGACCAGCTCGTGTTCAACAACACCGTGATCGACGAGTACCGCGCGCTCGCCGGCGAGGCCGGCTTCACCTGCGCCGAGCTCGCCCGCGTCGCCGCCAACGGCTGGCGCGTGGCCGACGTGCCGCCCGCCCGCCGCGAGGCGATGCTGGCCGACATCGCGCGGCTGACGGCGGTGGCGACGGGGAATAGCCGGCCGGCGTAGGCCAAGGGCTGACGCCAAACCATCCCTGCTTTCCCGCGCAGGGCTACAGGGTGGCGCGCTGCGGAGTAGCCCGCTGTGGGAGCAGCGGGATCGGCGTCGCCCGCCGCCACACGCGGCGGGCGGGAACAGCC
>JBBRHC010000276.1:0-5087 GCA_038223295.1 Opitutales bacterium | reverse complement strand
AGATGGCACAAGATGCTGGATCAGATGGTCGTTCGTGAATCCCGAAGTGCACTGAATAGTGCATTGAGCGGGTGAACGGACGAGCAGATGAGCAGCAGATTGCGCCAGATCGCGGCGATCCACTTCGGATTTCGGGTTAATAGCCGCGACATACCCGCAACGCATTTTTAACCACGGATAAAACCCGGATAGACACGGATTCCAAATGATTCAGGGCGTTCGCGGGGAGCCGACGCGCAGGATTCAAGGCGTGGGCTCGGGGATGAGGTGGACGACGAGCGTGCCGGTGGTGAGCGCGGGGGTGGCGAGGCGGATGACCAAGCGGTGAAGATCGGGGGCCGGGGTGTTGATGCGCGGATTGAGCAAACCGGCCACCGGGGCCACCTCGACCACCGCCGTAGGGTTATCCTGAATACGCAGGCGGAGCGTCTTGCCATCCTGGTCCAGGCGAGCGCCGCCGGGCTCGGGCGTGACGCGGGCGCGGGTGAGCCATTGCCAGGTCACCACGCTGGACCGCTCGAGGGTCGTCCAGGTGTCGGCGAGAGTCACGCTGGCATCGGGACGCAAGGTGGCTCGACGCCGCACACCCGTGACCTGGCCGGCGTAGGTCGGAGCGAGTTCGAGTTCGACGGTGGCGCCGTCCGGTGTCGTGACGACGGGGCCGAGGGTGGCGTGGGCCTAGATGCGCTGCGGCGCGCCATCGAAGCGGAGAATAATGTGCGCCTCGGGTCCGAGACGAAAAATCGTCCAGCGTTTGCTCGCCTGGGTGTAGTCGAACAACTGCCCCTGGGTGATGCCGCCGGCGCGAATGAACGCGTGGTCGTCGCGCACGAGGTCCACCGCCCAGCGCACGCCCAGGGCCTCGAAAATGAAGGAGCCGGCGTCCATGTGGGCGTGGGAATGGTTGGCGGTGCCGCCCTTGATCGCCAACCAGGTGGCGTTCGCATCGCCCCAGGCGGAGCGGAGCGAGGCAACGGGTTGCACGCTCTCGCCCCGCCAGACCAGGGGGGCGGGCGACACGGCCGGAATCGGCTCGGGCAGAGGACGCCACCAGAGGAGAAAAAGCGGGAGGTCGCGGCGATCGTGGGCGGGCATGGACGGAGCCTGACGGCGGACGCGGGCGAGCACGGTGGCGGCGAGATCGGGACGCTGGTTTTTCCGGGCAAACCAGAGGGCGGCGGCGCTGTAGAGGCGCTGGTCGTGGGTGTCGGAGTGGTTGAAATAAAGGCCGCCGGGGCCGGTGATCTGGTCGAGGCTGGCGGCGCTTTGCAGAAACCCGGGGAACCGTTCCAGGCCGAGGCTTTGACCGAGCGCGCCGCGATACGCCTCCGGTTGAATCAGCCATTCAGACTGGCCGGTGCCTGTACACCGCCCAAGTACTACGCAAGGGCCTCGGTGATCTCGGCTGCTGCCCGCACGGCAAGGTTCCTCAACCGCATTCGCACTCGCAGGCTGGTCGTCAACTCGACGTAGGCACCCACGGCCGCGACCATCTTCCCGTCCGTGCGAAATACCGGGGTGGCGAGACGGAAATAGCCTCTATCGGGAAAACCCGGCTCCGCCCGGCCCCCGCGCACCGAGTCGGCGAAAAACGCGCGCAACACCTGCTCATTGCCCCAAAACGCCCTTCCGTATTTGTTAAACGGATACTTCTCGAAAAACGGTTCCCGTTCTTCCGCAAAACTTTAGGCCATAAAAAGCATCGTGATCGCCTTTTCATAGGGCCGGCGGAGCCGTGCCCGCTCCAGCGCCACAAAACCCGGCCGCGCCGCAGTCAACTGCAGGCGCGTGCAGGTATCGGCCCCCTCGGCCTCGACCAGCGCGAAACCGGCGTCCGGCATCTCGGCCTGCACGCGCACGAGGATGCGTCCGGCCACGCCCAGCAGATGCCGCGTGTCGTCGAGGTGCTAGAGCTCCGCGATGGCTTGCCCGGGCAGGAAACGCAGCGGACCGGTGCGCCGCACCAGCAGTTCCTCCTGCTCCATCGTTCGCAGAAAACGCCCCACCGTGTTCGGCTTGAGCCCGACCCGCGCGGCGATCTCCGCCACCGTGCGCCCATCCTCGGCACCGGCCACCGCGTAGAGTATCTCCATCGCGCGCCGCAGCGGCAGCTCCTTTCAACCTCGCCGCGTTACAAAGTGGGGCCGAAACCGAGCCGTTCACCTTTTCAACCGCAGCGGCCAACTGGCGAAACCTCACGCATAAGCCCGGTGTCGGCCTCAGCATAAGCGGAAGCGTCATCGGCGCCGGTCTCGCATCCGACACGATCATGGGGACTGGATTCCTGCTTCAGCATAGTGCCGCCACCAACCAGACTTTGCGCCTCGATTCACTCTCCATTGAAGGCACCGCCGCCATTCCTGAACCGTCGGCCTACGCCGCTTTCATCGGGCTGGGTGTGCTGGGCTCCGCCGCCTCCCGCCGTCGCCGCGCAGCCTGACCGCCGCTCTCGGCCGCAAGCGCGAGGCCCGCCCCGTTTGATGGGCGGGCTTTTTCATGTAGGACCCTCGCCCCGCCTCGTCCGCCCTAATCGTGATTTTTACTCCGGGCGATTACCCCACGCAGGCCGCCAAACCTCCACTCCATCCTCGCCGTCCTCCTCCCCGCCGCGACCGGCGAACTCCGAAAGGTGGAACGCCTTGACCTCAACGCGTTGCGGCTAATCCGCTCCGAAACATCGTGTCGGGGACAATCCGCGCCACCCTCGTTTGCATCGTTACGGCCCAGCCAAGTGAATGCTTACCAGACCGCCCGCAGGGTCGTTCCATCCATCGACGGTCGGACGACGGCGCGGCGTCCACCAGCTTCGAGCACGACCTCTTTTCCCGAGCGGGCGGGGTCGGCGACGAAGACCACGTCCTCCCGCATCAAGACCAGACACGGCCCGCTCGCGGTAAACGGTGCCCGGCCTTGCACCTCGATTTTCCCGGCTTCGTAAAACACCGCCATCACCAGGCCGTCGGCAAAGCGCAAGGCCTGGGCGCCGGCGTCGTTGCGCAACACTTCCCAGGAGCGCCGTGCGCTCCGCTCCGCCGCCTCGTCCGGCGTGGCCGCCGCGAGGATGGCGAAGCCGCCGCTCCGTCCGCCCGTTGCGGCGCCATGCTCCAGAACGGGTAAAAAGACGGGCCGGGTGACGGGCTCGTCACCGCGACCTCGGTTGATTTGTTTCCACGTGCCTGTCGCCGGGCCGAGGCGCAGCGAAACCGGCCACTCGCCGAGCGGTAGGTAGGCGAGCCCGGCGTGATGGATCCAACTCAGCGGGTTCGCCGCATGCTCGCCTTCATTCACCACTCGGTGTGACCCATCGGGTGCGCCCACCGTGACCGGCCCGCGCAGCAAGGCCTGATCCAGCGCGGTGCGCACGGGCTCCGACCCGCCGCTTTGCAGGTCGGCGATCAAACAGATCACGGCGTCGCCGGAGGCAGCCCAGAATTTGCGCGCGGTCACCCCCGCCTTTTCGTCTCCAGTCTTGACCGAGTAAATCATCGCCGTCGCACCCGAGCCGCCGTCGCCGACCGAGCCGACAAAGGCCTGCGGCCGCGCCGAGAATGCGCCCGCCACACCGGTCACTCCCGGGAGCAGTTCCCAGTCCCAGACCGGCGGCAATCCCGCGTATTCCATCCCGTCTCGCAGCACGTAGTGGTCACCCGAATTCAGGCGCCGCCCTCGTAGATTTTCACCGTTGAGACTCTCCGCCGGTCGCGAGCGGGTGGAGATCGTCTTGAGGAAAAAACTGAAGGCCGGCCGGTGAAACGTCGCGAAATCCGAGTCGGGGAAAGCCCGGAAACCCTCCAGCGCAGGCCCGGCGCCGCCCTGCCGCTCGATCAGGGCACGCAGGGCCTCCGCCCGCTCCGGCGTTGCGACCTCAGTCAAAAACCGCGCGGTCACGCGCAGGTCGCCATGCCCGGGGGAAAGCCCTTCCGGCCGGCTGACTTGGCGGTCGATTGTGCCGGGCACGGTGGACGTAGCCCGCACCATCCATGCGCTGGCTTCGAGTACGACGTCGGTCACAAGCGCCACTTTGTCGGCGGAAAAAGCCCAGGGCGTGCCGCGCAGTTGCCATGCGATCCGGGAGACATCGCGCACGAAAAAGCCGCCGTAGTGAAACTGCTGAAGGCGCGGGCCGTGTTGGTGGAAACTGAAATCGGGCTGCACGCCCTCGCCACCCGGCAACACGCGGATCTCGCCCGCGATGCTCTCCGCCGCCTCCGCGATCAGCATCGGATCTTCGGTGATTGCGCCATAGTCCATCGCCAGCTCACTGCGCCAAACCGTGTTTTGGCCGCCACCCGGATTTTTGAAGGTGCCATATTGTTTCCACACCGCGAGCGCCCCGGCGCGGGCTACGCCGACGAGGCGCTCGCCGCGTAGGATCACGATGTCGCGCATGATCTGGGGCGCGCCGATGTTGTTGTGCCACCAGTTTGTAGCTTGGTAGCGGACCTTGATCCAGTGCTCCAGCGCGCGATCAATGGCTCGCTCCAAATCCGCATCCGCACCGGCTTGTTCGAGCGCCGAGGGGGCGGCGGCCGCCCGGGCGGAGACCAAGGCCAGCACGCGCAAACGCAGTAAATGTTCGCGGGCCGACCACCACGCCGGGTCCTTGTCCGCGTAGGCGATATCGGGCCAGCGTCCATCCGCGTCGAGCGTGCGTATCCATTCTTCCATTCTCGCCGGGGTGGGTTCGAAATCGGCTTCGGACGCCACCGGATCGGCGGCCAGCAGGCATTCGCGGTACCGTTCCAAGATCAAGCTTGCGTCACCGGTGCCGGCCGCCCGGAGCGCCTGCACCGGGGTCAGGCAAAGTCCCAGAAGGAGCAGGACGAATAGGGGAAATAGCGGTCGAGGTAGGACAAAAAACAAGCGGATCGGGGTGGAGGACATGGGAGAGGAGGGAGTTAGGCCGGCCTGGAGGAGAGTGAAGACATGGCAGAAGGCGGGGTTAGCGGGAAGGGAGAAGGATGCGGTCGAGGGCGCGGGTGAAGGCGACCTGGACGAGCGCGCCGGCCGGATACCACCAGAAGAAGGAGATGCCCTGGTTGCGCAGTATCAGAACGGTGGTTATAGCGGCGATCGCGCCCGCGAAG